>JAHJRK010000107.1 GCA_018830925.1 Pseudomonadota bacterium | reverse complement strand
GATCACCGGAAAGTTTTTCTCCAAGAACAATAAAGCCGTTCAGCGATTCCTCGAAAATCATCGGCAAAGCCATTTCTGCATGAAATGAATCCATTACCGAAAGAACTTTTTGTATCTCAGGATCATCCGAACGCTCCATCATGTTCTTTCTGATAAGCGGCCTGCGGCACTTTTCCATCAGCATTATAAAAGATGATTCGCCTGAAATAAGTGATTCATCCTTGGTATATATATGTCTTCCTTTTGCAGAGCAGATGGCAAAGCCTGAACCGATCCCGTTATGCAAATAATGGTTTCGCAGATAAAGAGCGCAATTATCGGCCTGTATGGCATTTGTGACTGTTTCCGTGAGTAATCTCCCGATCTCCTTAAAATCAAGGACGGAGACTATCATCCGGCTTACATGTTTTATTGTCTTCTGGTAGTCGTACTTACCTTTGTAAAAAAGCCGGTCCACTATCTTCTGTACCTGCGTCTTGAGCGGCCCGAAAATGAAAGTAATAATCAGAAAAAAGATTACAGGAAAATATATCGAACCCGGTAAATAATAATCCTTGAAAACCTTGTGTGCCAGCATGACTACAAGGGCGTAAAATCCGGTAAGAAATGCCGTAAGGAGCGAATAGACGAGGCTTTTTTTTATCAAAATCCCCATATCGAGAAGATCATACTTAAAAAGCCCTACAGCAAAAACAATAAGTGGAATAAAGCTTAAATTCCCCGGCGGATACACGGGATAACCGTGTATGGGCAAAACATTCAGCCCGTTCATAAGACCCATGAGTCCGAACCCTGTAAAAACATATTTCAGATTATTTTTTCTTATGCTGCTTTTTTCCCTGCGTATTGCATTATAGAGCAGTGTAAGAACATATATTATTATGAAAAGACTCCCTAAGCCGAATAAGGGGTAAAGCTTTCCCGCCCTCGCAAAGTATCCGAAATAATGCCTGTGCATCGATTCAATATATAATGGTGTGGGAGTCAGCCACATCAGGGCAAAAGCGCAGGCATATGCAAGTCCCGTAAGCCATTTGCGGTTGTTTATATTGAGATACGCGTGAAAGAAGTGAACATAAACCGGAAAGAGATATATTATTACAAAATGATCGGCACGGCTTATAAAAAGAGCTGTCGCGTCAGATTTCACATTTAAAACAAGAAATATATCGATATACAGAAAGGACCCGAGAAGGCAGAGAATGAAAAAAAGGATATTGACCTCGGTTTTTCTGCCCCGCATAAGAGTCAATACGGCCAGACCGAAAAAACAGCACAAAGTCAATAAAGGTGGAATGCTGTAAGGATTTATCATCTGCTTTCAAGCATCTCGCGCGCATGGGCGATAGTTGCGCGGGTTATCTCTTCACCACCCAGCATTCTTGCTATCTCTTCTACTCGTTCATTTACATTTAATGGAGTTATGGCGGTTTTTGTTCTTCCGCCGGAAACGTTTTTCGAAATTCTGAAATGATGATCACCGAATTTTGCAATCTGCGGAAGATGTGTAATGCAGATTATCTGGTGATGGCGGGCAAGGGATGCCATTTTTCTGCCGACAACCTCTGCGACGCCGCCCCCGATACCTGCGTCAACCTCATCAAAAACAATCGTCTCAACCGATTCGGTTCCTGCAAGCAGAGCTTTCAATGCAAGTATAACCCTTGAAAGCTCACCTCCGGAAGCTATGGCGGAAAGAGGCTTTAGAGCCTCTCCCACATTCGGAGCGATCAGAAACAGGGCTCTGTCGATCCCGGTTTCATTTATTATGCTGCCGTCAACCGAAAAAAAATAGTCGGTGTCATCTGAAGCCGGCTGGGACTGCAGGGATACTTCAAATTTTGTGCGGGGCATTTTAAGTGTTAAAAGCTCTTTTTCTACCTTTAAAGCGAAATTTATTGCCCTTTCTTTTCTTTTTTCAGAAAGTTCGTTTGCGCAGGCAGCAAGCTTTGTATGCAGAAGACCGAGTTTTTTCTTCGTTTCATCAATCGTTTCGGAGAGATTTTCGATTCCGGAAAGCTCTATCCTGATGTCGTCAAGTTGTTTAAATATTGCCTGAAGAGACCCTCCGTATTTACGCTTCAGTTTGTTTAAAACATCAATGCGTGCCTCAACCATCTCAAGCGATTTTTCATCAGTTTCTATTTTTGCAAGATAGGCCCTGAGCGAGTTTGCGGTCTCTTCGATACCATAGGATGCTTCAGCAACTGCCGCTTCCTTTGAGGAAAGCTCCGGATCGAGCCGGCTCGCCTTATTAAGATTTTTTCTGACAATTCCGAGCCGCTCTGTTACCGATCCCTGGGCGCTGTAAAGCTCTTCCATGCTGCTGTTCACAGCCTCAAAAAGGGCTTCCCTGTTTTTCAGCCTTGTTCTGTCCTGCTCAAGGGATACATCTTCTCCCGGCTTAATTGCCGCATCAATTATCTCTTTTTTCTGATACGAAAGATATTCGATCTGTTCGGTGCGGCGATCTTTTACCGAATTGAGTTCTTTCAGTTTTTTAACAAGAGGAACTATTTCATTATAAAGCCCGGCCAGCTCCTTTCGCATCGGCATAAGGCCGGCAAACTGGTCGAGAATTACAAGATGCTGTTCCTCTTTCAGCAAACCCTGGTGTACGTGCTGCCCTGAAATGCTGGCAAGATTCTCGGTTACCGAGTCTAAAATCTGAATTGTTGAAAGCCTTCCGTTTATATATATCCTGTGCCTTTCGCTTTTTGAAATGATTCTTCTGATAAGAAGCCCTTCGGAAGGATCATATCCCTGCTCTGTCATTAGTTGGGCAACCCTGCTTTTGGAGGCTATTTCAAACAGGGCCTCAAGCTCGGCTGTTTCTGCGCCGGTCCTTACCATTGTGGCGGTCGCCCTGCTTCCAAGCAGAAGATTTACGGCATTTATTATGATGGACTTGCCCGCACCCGTCTCCCCGCTTAAAACGGTCAGGCCGTCTGAAAAACGGATGTTAAGATCATCGATTATCGCAAAGTTTCTTATGGAAAGTTCTCGAAGCATATTAAACAAGCCAAGCCGAATTAAATGAATTTGTTTTGCTCAAGGGTCCCAGTGTTGTTATTACACAACCATTTGTTTTTGTAAAGATAGATGATATATTTCGGGTGGAACTCCGGCCTATTTTCTTTTTGACTTTACATATCCCGTCACATAATATGTGGAACACCATGCCTTAAAGCAATTACAGTAAAGGACTATCCTGATGATAAAAAAAGTGGTTAAGATAAAAAATCTGAATGATAAAGACTTCATTTTAGATGATTTAAAATATTGGTTGAGCAAATCGCCTGAAGAAAGAGTTGCCGCTGTCGATTATTTGAGGAGACAATGTCATGGAAGTTCAGAAAGACTTCAAAGAGTTGTTAGAGTTGTTCAACGCTCATAAAGTTCAATATCTTATTGTGGGGGGTTACGCACTTGCCTATCATGGCGCCCCAAGATACACAGGCGATATAGACATATTCATCAAACCGGACACAGAAAACGCATGTCAAATTTTAAAAGCTCTTGATGAATTCGGCTTTGGGTCGGTTGGTTTAAAGGAAGAAGATTTGAAAAGCCCCAATAAAGTTGTGCAACTTGGTTATCCACCGGTGCGGATTGACATCATCACATCAATATCAGGCATTTCATGGGATGAGGCTTTCAAAAAGCGGGAGAAAGGTGAATATGGCGATGTTCCCGTATCTTATATCGGTCGAGATCAATATATCTTAAATAAAAGAGCCTCTGGCAGGAAAAAAGATCTTGCTGACCTGGAAGCTCTTGGTGAAGAATGAAGAACGCATAAGAAGGCCAAACCTTTTCGTTATAACCTGAAATATCGAAGCCTGCATCCGGGACAGCATATTTCCCTGTCAAACACACCCTCAGCAGAATAAAATTTATAGAACTCAACATAAGTTTGTGATAGGTTGGGGAAAATGAGATTAGGTTTAATATATCACATACTATGGACAGTCATAATAATCTGCTGTTCGCCGTTAATTCTGTTTTTAGCCGGCATTGGAAACAACAGGATTAAGGAACGGTTTGCCCTCTCGCTTCCCAAAGATCGTGATGAAAAACAAAGAATATGGATACATGCTCTTTCCGTGGGTGAAGTTATATCGGCGATCCCCCTTATTGAAGCAATACAACTTAAATATCCCGGCAAAGAGATGGTTTTTACTGTTACAACGACAAAAGGACTTGAAATAGCCCGCAAAGAAATCGGCGACAGAGTGATGCTTCTCCCGATGCCACTTGATTTCTGGTGGAGCATTCGAAGAATAGTCAGGCATATAAATCCTTCATTTTTTTTACTTGTTGAAACGGATATATGGCCCGCGCTTATAACTTATCTTTCAGACAAAAAGATAAAATGTTTCCTTGTAAACGGGCGGATTTCACCCCGCACCTATAAATCCTATAAGAAATTTTCATTTTTCATAAAACCTGTTTTAAACAGATTCACATTATGCTTGATGCAGTCCGAACTCGACGCAAAGAGGCTCATTGAAGCCGGCATTGATCCTGGCAGGATTATAACAACCGGAAACATAAAATTTGACCGGGAGTGGCAGCCTATGCACAAGGAAGAGCGTGATACATGGCTGAATAAACTCGCTCTTGATCCTGATGATGACATCTGGGTTGCAGGAAGCATTCATAAGGACGAGGATCAAATTATCCTGAATGTTTTTTCCAGGCTTGCTACTGACTTTCCGGCACTGCGACTTATTCTTGCCCCCCGTAATATCGAGGAGTCGGATAAAATATTGAAAACTGCTCAGGTTATGGGGCTTAAAAGTATTCTTAAAACAGATTTACATGGGGGTTTAATCCCTTATAAGGTTCTGGTTCTGAACACAATAGGCGAATTGAGCAGGATATATGGCCTGGGTAAATTCGGTTTTGTCGGCGGAAGCATGGTTCCGCTGGGCGGGCACAATATTCTTGAGCCCGCAAGTTTCGGCTGTCCGGTGCTCTTTGGCCCTCATATGCATAACTTTGTTCTGATGTCCGAACTTCTGCTGGCAGAAAGGGGGGGCTTTCAG
>JAHJRK010000106.1 GCA_018830925.1 Pseudomonadota bacterium | reverse complement strand
TCGCTGAAAGAAAAAACTCTCAGGCAAAATTAAAATGGGTATGAAAAATATCAAAATATACTTATCAAGATTTTTAAACTGGTTGTCAAAAGGGCAAAAAGGAAAAAGCCTTTGCAAAGTCTGAAGTCCAAGCCCAAACGGAACCAGGAGGGTACCGTAAATATTTAACAGGCTTGCGAATTCCCCATGATTATTCTTGGAATTGAAACATCCTGCGATGAAACCGCCGCAGCAGTTGTCGATAACG
This sequence comes from Pseudomonadota bacterium, assembly GCA_018830925.1. Lineage (GTDB taxonomy): Bacteria > Desulfobacterota > Desulfobacteria > Desulfobacterales > RPRI01 > RPRI01. Next base: position 2,293 of record JAHJRK010000106.1, on the reverse strand, counting down.
GAACCGCGATACTATCTTCCGTAGTATCATCCCAGATTGAGATTCATTCCCGGTACGGCGGAGTTGTTCCGGAACTTGCCTCCCGGAAACACATAGAGGCCATCGTCACGGTAGTCAGGGAGGCAATAAAAACATCGGGCATTGAGCCTGGGCGTGTTGATGCAATAGCCGTTACACGGGGACCCGGACTTATCGGCTGCCTGCTGGTCGGTTTCTCATACGCAAAAGCGTATGCATTCGGGCTCGGTATCCCATGGACAGGCGTGAATCACCTTGAGGGGCATATCCTCTCTGTTTTTCTCGAGCCGGATCCGCCCCCTTTTCCTTTCATATCCCTTCTTGCTTCAGGCGGGCACACGGGCATTTATTTTGTCACATCCCACACCAGCATGGAGCTTCTCGGACAAACCCGCGATGATGCGGCAGGAGAAGCATTTGACAAGGTTGCCAAAATGCTCGGCCTTGGATACCCGGGGGGAAGCATCATAGGAAAGCTCGCCGAAAAAGGAGATCCCGGCAAAATTAATTTTCCGAGAACTTACCTTGACAAATCGGGATTTGATTTCAGCTTCAGCGGGATAAAGACATCTGTCAGCCGTTTTATCCAGACACATTCCGATAAATACAAAGAAATGATACCCGATATTGTTGCGGGTTTCCAGGAATCGGTCGTTGATGTTTTATCTTACAAACTCCTCCTTGCTGCGAAAGAAAAGAGATGCAAACACATCTCGATAGTCGGGGGAGTTGCGGCAAATCAGAGATTGAGGGAAAAGGTAAAAAAAGATGCCGGTCTATCGGGGATAAAAGTCCATATACCTTCTTCCTCCCTCTGCGGGGATAATGCCGCCATGATAGCCGCAGCAGGTTATTACAATCTTATAAACGGCGGCATGCAGGATTTGAGTTTGGACGTATTTTCGAGAGCGCTTTAGAGACCTTTGTATAACGCCCCCTTTTGCCCGATTACGGCGTCAGGCTCAAATTTCGATCCTCGAAATACTCAATGTATTCCTGCGGTTGAAATTATCGCCTTTCTTGTACTTGGCCAAAATTGGGCGTTCTTCAAAGGTCTCATTTAGGGTTTTATTTCTCACACGAAGGACGGAAGATCACAAAGAAAAAACAAGAAGCGGGTTGAAAAGGAGATATGACATGGCCATAAATAAAATCTTCCAGGCAACAGTTATAATATGTGCCTCTTTCGTTTTCGCATCGTGCGCAGTCAGCAAACTGGACAATTCCCTTGATTACAGGACAAGCAGATATGCTCCTTCAAAACCTTTTGAGGGAACGCTTGGGGTCGATGAATTTATCGATTTAAGGCCGCAGGGAACAACAAGCGACGCGAAAAAATGGATAGGCTTTATTCCGGGCGTTTTATGGATCGATTTTGTCTCCGAAACGCCCGATACCTTTACCGGATTCTCCTCATACAATTCTTTTCCGTTCAAATCTTCCTTTGCAAGGTCGATATACAGGAACATCGGCGAAAACGGTCTCTTTGAAAAAACGGTCTACCTTCCGGAAGATAGATACGCAAAGACGGCATGGCGCCTTGAAGGGATACTCAGGCAAACCACGCTCAGGGAAAGATGCTATTATTACGGGTCGGGATTTTATGCGTGGTGCACACGCATAATCGGTCTTCCTTATGTCTCCTATGAAATGGCTCTTGACATAACACTCCGCTTAAGGCGCTTAAGCGATGATGAAATAATCTGGACACATGAAATAAAAGGATCAAAAACGGACAGGTATTACAATATCTACCAGCTCATGACGGGAAAAGATGAGAAACACATTCTTTCCTACAACTTTTCAAAAATCCTGGAAGAGAAGATGCCGTCTGCCATGGAATCCCTCAAGGCGGCTCTCGCGGCATCCGCACGGTGAAACCTTTGCTTGACATGCCGTATAAGGCCGAGTCGGAGTATGGGTACTATTTCTAAACTCACCACCCCGGCAGGAACTTTTCCTTATGCCGCAGGATACGGCGGACCGATATTTCAGCATCTGCCCGTATCTTTGCCGAATCACGCATATTCTTCAGTATTTCCTCAAAAGCGGATTCAATATCCGGCCCTGCGTGGCATATCAGCATCATGTCTATTTCGGCGGAAAGGATTTGCCTGACCGCCGTTCTGATATTAAAATGTTTTTTTACGGCTCCCATGTCGAGGTCATCCGTCATTACAATACCTTCATAACACATGCGGTCGCGGAGAAGCTCTTTTGCTATTTTCACGGAGAGGCTTGCAGGCCATTTCCCGTCAATTCCGGTATAAAGAAT
>JAHJRK010000105.1 GCA_018830925.1 Pseudomonadota bacterium | reverse complement strand
TGTTTTTTCGCAATGCCGCGAAAGAGTGATTCCATTCACCCGTGGTGATGGCAAACACCGGAGTGAAATCCATCACCATGGTCCAGGAGATAGTCATGATGTTGTCTTTCTGCCCATCATGGGTCGTCACAAGGACAACAGGCCCTGATTCGATTAGGGTAAAGGCCTTGCTCAGTTTCAACTCACGCATAAGAGCACCTCGTGATATTCCTTTGTCCGATGGTCAGGCCAAGCTCGCCCGCTCGATGTCATTAGGCAACCAACACCAAGAGTCAGGCGTGCTGTAAAGCGTCGCCTGCACCCTTTTGTTGGCCATCCGCTTTGAATCCTTCGTGGAAAGCGACATTGCCCTGCGGAGTATGCCCGTCGAAAGATAGAGCGAAGAAGAACTCCTGTGGCACTCCATCATGCACAAGTCCAGACATGTTCTTGAACCCGAATTTCCTGTAGTAATCCGGATGTCCCACGAGACAACATCCTTGAGCATTCATATCTTTCAGACGTGATAACCCTTCTTTTATCAGTGCTTTGCCGATACCCTTCCGCTGGTGCTCCGGTAAAACGGAAACAGGTCCAAGGCCATACCAGTTCGGTGTGCCGTCGGAAATGGTCACGGGAGAGAAAGCAATATGCCCTATCACTCGGCCATCCGTTTCTGCGACCAGCGATACCGTAAGTGCTTTGGCGGCACGTAGCGCCTCAATGATGAACTGTTCCGTGTGGTTGCTGATCTCCAAGGTCTTGAACGCTGCGATAGTCACCTCAGTTATCGCGCGAACATCGTTATACGTTTCGTTCCTGATAACGATCTTTGGATTCATGGTCTCATATTCCTCTTTCTTGCAGGCCAACAATTAATTCTATAGTTTCCGGTGAACTCCAAAACTCGTAAACTACAGGCAGTGATCATTTTTCGAAGTCCTTGAAACAGTGTGCCGCAAGCGCTCCTATTTCAGTTTAACTGACTAAAAATACATATATCTATTGCTTATATTTCGCAATAATTTGTTTCTTCTTTCCGTATGTCATGCCAAAATAAAGATTATTCGGAGAGGTTCAAAACTCCGACAACCGGGGGTTCTTACGACTGAAGCCTTCCGGCTATGCAAACCCAGCCGTCCGATGTCTGCACATCAATTATTTCGAATCCCTTCCGTGTCATTTTTTCTTCAACCGCGCTCCTGTTTTTCTCTGTTATTCCGGAGCAGATCAGGATTCCGTTTTTTGAAATGACTTTCGACACACTGTCAAGCAAAGTCAATATAACCTCGGAAAGAATGTTTGCGGCCACAACGTCAAAACGTTCACCGATTTCTTCAACCAGGTTTGATATTTTTACGGCAAATCTCTTTTCGTCAATTTTATTTAAAATCAGGTTGTCTTTTGCAATTTCTGCCGCGACCTCATCCGTGTCTGTTCCCAAAAGATGCCCGGCTCCGAGTTTTGCCGCGGCTATCATGAGAATCCCTGACCCGGTTCCTATATCAAGAAAAGAGTTTCCCGGTTTTAAATACTTTTCTATCATGCTCATGCAGAGAGCTGATGTCGGGTGAGCGCCTGTTCCGAATGCCATTCCGGGATCAATTTCAAGAATTATATCGTTTTTTCCAGGCGCATATTCTCTCCAGGTCGGTTTAACCACCAGGTTTTTGCCGATTTTTACCGGCCAGAAAAAAGCCTTCCATGATTCGGCCCAGTCCTTTTCATCTATTTCGCTGTATGTTATATGCCAGGAAATACCTGACTTGCTTTCAAGCTCTTTCAGCTTTTTTTCAAGGGCTGCGCATTTATTTGAGAGGCTTGAATTTGATGGGAAATAGCCTGCAACTGAATTGTTTGCCGGTTTTTCAACCGCGCCGTCGCCCCATCCTTCGGAAGGCTCTTCATCAGGATCTTCGATAACAACACCCTGAAGCCCGAATTCGTTAAATATGTCTGCAATCAAATCGGCCGCAAGCTCTTTATCGCTGTAATCAAAAATTACTTTTGCTTCTGTCCATTTCATATAGTATCCATAATCATAAAAAATGTTTTCACACGGAGACACAAAGGCGCGAAAAATTGCCTTTGTGACTTTGTGGCAAGAATGACTTTTTACGAAGTTGTCAAATTTGCTTGGCAGCGACGGATGGCCGCAAGCGCAATGCGTACCAGGTGGCCCCGAACCCGCCGATTGCAAAAACCATGAAAGCCGGTCCCCATGCCGAGGCGACATTATCGCCGATGCGCAGGTAATCAAGCACTGCTCCAAAGGCTACCGGCGAAATGGCGCCTGCGCTGAACCCGAGAAGGGAACGCACCGCCAGTACCGATCCAAGACGATTGGGCGCAACGGCTTCAGTAATCGCGGCCGAAAGTACAGGAGAGTCGCCGATGGCCACGAATCCATAGATGAGCATCAATACAACCAGGATAGGCAAGGGCACGGCGACCAGCCAGCCAAAGATCAGGGAGAGAAGTGTTCCGGCGGCGCCGAGTCCAGCCAGAACGGCCCGCCGCCCCAGAAGGTCCGACAAATGCCCCATGGTGGATGAAGCGATGGCACCGACAATGTGCATGGCGGCCACGCAATAGGCGGCAAGCTCTACGGACTGGATTGAAGCGGCACCGGACAAAGCAAGGCTTGCCG
>JAHJRK010000104.1 GCA_018830925.1 Pseudomonadota bacterium | reverse complement strand
GACAGAGAGGAACTTATAAACTTATGTACGTCCCGCAACACGCTCATTATCCAAACTTGAACAGCCAATATCAAGCTAACTTTGGTAAATCAAGGCAAATCTATTATCAGGGCAAATTTGCCCGAAAACCCAATTATCAGGGCAAATCGACCTGATAATCAATCGTTGGGCAAAGGAGAAAATACCGTGGACGAAGAAGAGAAGAAGGCTAAACGGGAGAAGCTGAGGAAAGGGATAAAAGTTGCGCATATGGCACATCGGTTGGTGATGTATGGGTTCGAAGAAATCGATGACTTCAACGATTTCATGAAGTCGGCAATTAAAAGAGAGCAGAACCTAACGTCTGAACGGCTGAATAAAGGGGCGAATGGTCTGGAGGGTGAGGATTTAGAGCAATACTGGGACTTTTTCGCCGAGGACTACCAAAAAATAGGTGGGATATTTGAAAAACTTGCCCTTGATGCCTTTGTTGTAATGCTCTATTCCCGCGTCGAAACGGGAATGGCAACTATGTGCGACGGGTTACGTCAAGATAGGCAAAAGGAGAAGGGCGAAGAAATTCGTTTGCGGTACAGCGATCTTAGAGGGAGTGGTTATCTGGATCAGGCAAGGCTTTACATGGAAAAAGTTCTCGGTATAGATCTTGACCTTGGAAATAATCCCCAGTGGCCTGAAATAGTTGCACTGAGGACGCTTAGGAATGCGATCGTTCACGAAGAGGGTTGGCTCAGCACCAAGAATGATACAGTGAAGAAGCATGTCAAGCAAGGCTGGATCGAACTCAAAAATCAAGAGGAAAAGAATGGAGAGATCTCGGGTCGCATCATGGTGCATTCTGGGTACGTCGACTATATCCTTGCTCAGGTGCACACGTTCTTCACAGATATGGAGATTTGAGGAATATACTCTCGGTCATATAGGAAGAAGAAATGTTGCCCAACGAGTCGGTGCATCGGATCGCCGATAAAGCCGGCTCCCGGTGACCTTTGTGTTCGCCTACCAAAGACAACGAAAGGAAAACAAATGAAGGAATCTATCGCCGATATTTTTCAAGATGAGTTCAACTGGATGCAGCGGGAAATGAAAGGGTTATATCCTTGGGTCGATAAAAATCGCTGGGAATTTATAGAACGTATCACTGGTGGCATGTGTGACCATCCATTTTGCCATCGGCATCGCGGCAATGGGCGCAATCTTATATCATCATTAGTCTCCTCTCAATTACAGCATAATCCGCTGCTCGATGTTTTCCAGAAGGCTATTTTAAGGGCTGAGATTCGCTTTATTAGTCGCTTTATTCTCCAGAGGAGTAACGAGGAACGCCTTACAGGGAATCTAGTTTCAGAGTTAGATGCTGCAATATTTCTTGCAAAGCCCATTTTCAAGAATTTGTCGAAAGAACGTTACAATACTGAACAAAATTTTGATTTTTTCTATTATGACTTATCAAGAGGCGGAAAAGTAGAAAAGCAAACTGGTGCTGATCTTGGGTTTGTAGTTGTTGTCGATCTACCTGACCATCCATTTATGGTACGTTCAGTAGTTTTTCAGGCAAAGAAATGCGATTCATCAGCTAGTATTGACATAGCACAGTTACGCAAAATTCAAGAAACTACGGATAATAAGTCTGCGTATCTATTTTATGATATGGATTTCAGAAGCCTTGCTTCCCCTATTGTCATTGATACATCTAAATTGACATCCCAAGCCGACGAATCAGAAAAAAAAGGGGCAAAAAGCTTCACTCTCAAAAAGGATGACATTCTGGGTCGCGGAGTGCCGTTGTCGTTGTATATGTTGCATGATGTTATTGAGGGAGGCCAAGGAATGGAATTCTCTTCATTTAAATCGGCATTTCGTAGATTTGAGGAAATGACGAACAGTAATGTTTCCGAACCATTTAATGGCCGTCTTGCTATCGTATCTCTAGGAAAACCTATTTCAATTTCATCGAATCTTGACGGTGGTCTTGATTTATCAATTTAAAAGGCGAACAATCGGGTCAACCTGACCGCGGGAAGCTCGGCGGCGCTACGCGGAAAGTTTATTGGCGCGGTCAGGTTACCCGTGGCGTTGGACTAAGGAGACACAACTGTGGATGCTGACAAGATTGTAGCAGAACTAGAACGGTACGAGAGTGAGCTTTCTGCAATTCTTTCCAGGTTCTCACGAACTCGCAACGGCATTCACATCGACCGCAATGACGACCCCCTCTTCCGTCAATACGTTCGCGAACTTATCGACCTGTTCAACGACATTCTTGGTAAAAATAGCTACTCTGCTCAAATAGCAGGTGAGTTTAATGAAGGCGTGTCCAACTACATCGGTTCGCCTTCGTTCAAAAGCGTGGAAAATATCCTCTCGGTCGTTCGTGCATCAGTTACCCGTTTTACTCGCAACCCAGATCTGCTATCGCGAAAAAAATCCGAAGAGTCGCTCCGACATCGAGAAAAAGTCTTTGTGGTACATGGCCGCGACGAAGCGAAATGGCGGGAACTAAAAGACATTATTAAAACGGAGTTTCGTCTTAATCCAATTGTGCTGATTGAACAACCGGATGCGGGGTGCAAGACTGTTATTGAAAAATTCGAACACTATGCCCAAACCTGCAGCTACGCTATTGCGGTTTTCACACCAGACGACGAGGTGACGGCTGGAAAAGAGGTGTATCTCCAGGCCCGGCCTAACGTTATTTATGAACTCGGCTGGTTTTGCGGCAGACTCGGGCGCTCCGGGGTTATGCTTCTGCTGAAAGAAGGCACCTCTGTTTTTTCGGATTTCGGTGGGATCATTCAAAAGCGATTCACTCTGAATATCTCAGAAAGAATCGTAGAGATTAGAAAAGACCTCGTTGCGGTAGGTGTTCTCGATGAAACATAAGCCCAACCCATAAATTCAGCGGACGCGAAAAAGCTGCGCCGCTGATTAAACCGTTATGCTTGCTAATCATCTTAAGGGCATTTTAGGCCGGTAAAGATATTAGAACATTGTTTAGAAAGAGAAGTGATAAATGGAATTTGAACGGTGGATTCGATATTTGGTTCCCGGTTCTGTGGCAATCGCGCCATTAGTATTTTCAGCAGCTTTTCTGCCTAATAAAGCGATGCAAACTCCAATGATTGTTGCCCTTGTAGCACTCGGTCCAGGAGTAGGATTTTTTGTGCATCAACTGCACATGTTATTTCATGAGTTGTTTTATCTTCCCAACAAGAAATGCCTGGTTATAAAGCAAATCCTGAAAAGATGTGAAAGCTCAAGGCTACTCCAAAATAAAAGTGTTACCGAAAATCAAGCGCTTCTAGCCTGGCACTATTTTTTCTATGATTCCAAATTTGCCGAAAAGGAATTACATAAATACATCTTAAGATGCTGGTACTTCATTCACTCATTTTGTTCAGCAGGTTGGGGATTCCTATGCGGCTCTATCTTTTTGGTGGTTGTTCTGTGGCTTTTGAACACTTTTCCATTCTATCTCAAACCAAACAAGCAAGCCGTTTTTATTACAATTTGGGCCTTTTTTATTCTAACATATTTAATAGGATGTATTTTGTTACTTTTGAAGTCCTTTCCAACGTACAAAAATGTGATACGAGTCGAGGCACTTGCAGTTCACAGGCACTGGAGAAATATCGAGATAATACTCTTGAACATAATTCAAGCTAAAATATGAAGTGATGAACAGACATAAAATCTTTGGACTATGAAGTATAGTTTTTAATCAACTAAGGAGAACATAGGGGACGTTGGTGAAAAGTTGAAATGTTTATGAGATCAGGAGAAATTTTGTCAATCTTTCACCAACGTCCCCAAAATTCCGTTGGCCCGTTAGCCCGTACATCAATGAAACCGGCAAACCGGACAACGGGATT
>JAHJRK010000103.1 GCA_018830925.1 Pseudomonadota bacterium | reverse complement strand
TCGCCGAAAGGAGAGAAACTCGCCGAAAAGAAATGTCAGATCCAAGGGAGAAGTACGCCCGCATTTTGGCAAAAATTATAACTTATTGATATTGATTATTTTATAAAAACACTTGACATGAGGACTATAGAATGTCCCCATGCTCTCCCCGCTGGAATGACTGGTTATTCTTCCGAATATGCTTCCCTGACCAACTCCTTTACATCTTCAAGTAGTTCATTTGTTTTGCCGGAAATGCAGAAAAGGAACATGGAAAGAAATAGATTAAAAATTTCTTCTGAAAGACATACATCTGTTGGTTCTATTGAGGCAGGGGACCTATCAATGACGACCTGAACCCTGTCAAAACGAGCAATTAAATCTTTGGTACGATTCCAGAGAGGTAGATAGAAAAATTGCCTATACATGAGGCATTTAGTGCGTTCAACAATTGGTTGAATAAAACCCGGACCATATTCCTCTATCTGAACGCTATAGCATGGAATAACAAATATACAATCCTGCTGCTGATGTTTTTTACCTTTCTGGCGCAATATACTTGCAATATCAGGATAACACTCAGCTCCTGTAGCTAAAATTATTGAGGGGCGTTTTTTGCAGGTTTGTGCAAGAAGTTCCTCATTAGAACGCATATTTAAATACTTGATAGGTAGAGACCTGTCTCGGGTTTTGAAATCAGTTCTTTGATTCGCAAGACGGAGTTCAAATTTTACCTCTTCATGTTCTTCAGGTGTGTTTCTTTGGACATCAAGAATGCGTGGGATTGGATCAGGATTCGGGATAGGGACCCAACATATTTGGCCAATCTTAAAATCTTTAGGGTCGGTTGACGTATAAAATTCATCATTGGTATAAAGTTGTGTTATGCTCATTCTGTAATCTGAATTATAGCTGTTCCTTTCAAACCAATCGCCAATTTTTCTCCATCAAGCATTTCAATAAACTGACAATAAGCATTATCTTTATATTTCTCAGTTTCCTGTTCGTCTTTAATCAGTCTTTTCCTGTCAGCATTTATTTCATCACTAAGCTGTTTAATCTTCTGTCTAGCTAACTTTATGGCATTAGGTGATAGTTTTTTTAATTTAACTTTTTTTATCGATTCCGGTCTCACAGCTTTAGAGAAATCAAGAAGGTCTCCCTTCCTGGCATTCGCCATTGGTTCAGTATTGAAATACACATGATCAAGAAGCTGAGGTGTGTCATTTCCGAGAGTGCGGATAGCTTTCTGAATTTGACCAACTATCCCAATGTGGATTAATTCTTCAATCTTTTCAGCTTCTTTATCTTTACAAATGAAGATATTAAACTCTTTATCTTCATCAAAATAGCTGTCATAGGTTGCCTTGCAGATCAAACCATCATTGACAGCTTGATCAATACACTGCATCGCCTCGCTACAGTATGGCCCGTAATATATGAATCTCCATGGAAATCCAGTAAGAGTCTGACCACCCTTAAGCCTAGCATGATAAAGGTCAGCCAAATAAATGAATTTTACCAGCCGATTGGTTGTCAGCCGGATATCATTCTCTGTGGCATACCACACAATATATCTTATAATATCATAAGATTGCATTTAATATGACTCTAATAAATATTATTTTAATGTTATTCCTGTTAAGCTATCTTTGTCAAGTTTGAATCAGCAATATAAAAAACATGATCTATTTTTTTACGGTGGCACTATAATCTTCGTTGTAGCTGCGGCACCCGCCAGGCGAAGCTGCAACTCACCTCATCAGGCAACGGGGGCATAGGACGCCCTTGTTTTTACGCGTTTCTATGCATTTCGGAACTAAACCCCAACTCATCCACAATAGTCAGCCCACGCTGTGCTTCTTTGATAGCTGCGAATTGGCACATTCCTAACTTCAGCCCCATGGTAAATAAGAATAATATAATTCAACGCTCCTGGTTTGTCTATCCTTGATTGTCTCGGCATGATTTCCCCAGATCGCACTTTCAAAAAGATATCTACGCATATTATCATGGGTGTTCTCATGCGCTCCTAACAATCCGGGGAGTGTTTCCCGGCACCGATTTTATCGCCAGTGGATTTTTGGCGCCTGACGTTCAGGCAGCCGGTAATAGCGTACTTTGGCATAGCCGATCATCATCGGGTAATGAAAAGGGTAATCCCGGGGAATCCCCACCGCCTGCTTAAGGGAGGGATTGGCGAGCATCGCGCCTTGCAGCAGACCGGCCCAACAAGTCCCCAGTCCATATTGGGATGCGGCCAACTCCAGGTAACTGAGCGCCAGGGTCAGATCGACCGTGCGGTTGGGCATCGGTCCCGGTGCCATAGCCGCCACCAGGCAGGGGGCGGAGCGCAAAACAGAATCGATACCGGCCTCCCAGGCGTTTACCAGCAAGGGATAGTAAGGCATCACTACCGATTTCGGATTTTTCAGCATAGATCGCATCCAGTCGATCACCTGACCGGCGATGGCATGCAACTTCTTCGGATCGTTGATAACCAGCCACTCAACAAGTTGCGAGTTGCTGGCCGAAGGGGCATAGCGGGCGATCTCGATCAAGCGCTGCAAGGTGGACTGCTCCACCGGCTTATCCTTGAAACGCCGAACCGAGCGGCGCGAGCGTAAGAATTGTTCGGCCTGGGCCGGCAAGATGACGAGCTTCTTATCGATGGCCGTGCATGCATCTAATGGCACCTCGGCGTGATCCAGGGCGCCGTGGGGACAAACCGCCACGCAGTGGCCGCAGCGGATGCACATCGGCTCACTTTCGAGCGGAACCTCCGGGTAGCTTACTTTTCCTTCGAACCGAATGATACCCATGGGACAATCGGCCGCGCAAAAACCATCCTGCTTACATTTCTTTTGATCGATCTTCAACAGACTCATTTATAACCTCTTAACCGGATATCTCCACCCTGGATTCTTATATTGCCGCATTCCTCCGGGTGTGACGATCATATTATTGCCGATTTTTCCGAAGGGAGCACGGGGACGTCCAGACTAAGCCCCAACTCCTCCACAATAGTCAGCCCACGCTGTGCTTCTTTGATTGCTGCGAATTGGCACATTTCCAACTTCAGCCCCATGGTAATAAAAACAATATTTAGCAACGCGTATTTTCATGGGCACCCCCATGCGCCCCATAGTTGAGCGCCGCCGTGCTTTTCATTTTGGCTCCCAGAATTTCCTCGTGGCTGGCCAATGAATGTTAAACGCCGGATGGGAGCTTGGAGGTCATCATCTTCTTCCGGTCAATCTTGCGCCCGTCAACAATGAACGTTCCGTCGCCAACAGCGTGAACCGTGCGCTTCTCCTTGCGCGTGGTATCGATGCATGCGGCAACTGCCTCTAACACAACAATGTTGTGCTTTTTAACGATGTTGATGACCTTGCACTCTATGTTAGCGAGGCACTCCTTGATCAAGGGCGACCTGACGACTTTGCCCTGCACAGGTGTGAGCTTGAACTTGGCAAACTTGTCTGTGTCTTTCCCAGAGCACGTCCCTATACCGACCACCTTATCCAGCATGTCAACCGTGGGAATGGCAATGACGCACTCCCTGTTTTTTCGCAACGCCGCGAAAGAGTGATTCCATTCACCCGTGGTGATGGCAAACACCGGAGTGAAATCCAGCACCATGGTCCAGGATATAGTCATGATGTTGTCTTTCTGCCCATCATGAGTCGTCACAAGGACAACAGGCCCTGATTCGATTAGGGTAAAGGCCTTGCTCAGTTTCAACTCACGCATAATAGCACCTCGTTATATTCCTTTGTCCGATGGTCAGGCCAAGCTCGCCTGCTCGATGTCATCAGGCACCCAACAAGTTATTCTATGTTTCCGGTGAACTCCAAAACCCGTAAGCTATAAGAAGTGATCATTTTTCGAAGTCCTTGAAACTGTGTGCCGTCGGCGCTTAACTTCTGTAATTCCATTGACTACGAGAAAATTTATGAACATTTTACGGAAAAATAATTAATGCATCTATGTTAAGCGTCCCACAGGACGCACGGGTTTTTTGATAGGACTGTCGAAATGCGGACTTACAAAACCATATCAAACACATTATGTCAATGAATATTAAAAGGATAGGATTCAATCCGCCACAAAGATCGGCGGACCTTCGGGGGTTGAGGGTTCAAGTGAACTGGGGGCAATTTTGAAACTTTCATCAAAATATAAGTAAACAATACCTAAGAATGTTTTTTGCGTAGCCGTCAATAAGTTAATTTCTTTAAAGCATCCAGTATCGGCTCAGCCTTTTCTCTATGCTCAGGGGGTATCATCAGTATTTTCAAAGGATGATTTTTTATAAGATATGGGGGCGGATATCGAATTTTACCTGATAAAAGATCCTCACGGTTTTCGGCTGATTTTAAAAATTGTAATACATCCGAAAGATTGCCTGAAAACCTGCCTGCATCGGCATGTTCTATAACCTGCATGAAGATATTATTTACCGTAACAACGAAGTCGTCAACTACGGCGCTTCCGCTTTCAGCACAGTTTACAGTTGAAACAAAACACCTG
>JAHJRK010000102.1 GCA_018830925.1 Pseudomonadota bacterium | reverse complement strand
ATTTCCGAATATACGAGATGGCCGAAGGCCGGATGATAGGGTCCTGCAAGAATTGAAGTTCCTTCCCGAAGATCCTCCGTTGCCTGCAAACCCATGCGGATAACTTTGATATTCTTTTCTCTGAAAATAAGATATGCCTTTTTTGTAATCGACACCCCTTCTTCAAGAGAGAGAGGTACATATTTACCTTTCATATATAACACGGCAAGAGAGCTTCCTGCCAGCACAATGGTCGGATATATTCTTACAAAATCAGGGGAAAGTTCCGATATGCGGTGTGCAGTATAAAGTGATCTTATCTCGTCGTCACCCGGCAATCCTATCATCATCTGAAGGCCGGTCTTGAAACGCCTTTTTTTAATCAGCGAGACCGCGTTTATTGTATCTGAAGATGTGTGCCCTCGCTTTGCCGCCGCCAGCACGGTGTCATCCATAGACTGCACACCTATCTCAATTTCAGAAACCGGATAATTCTCTACAATATCAAGCTTATAGTCATCAATGGTATCCGGGCGTGTCGAAAACCGTATGCTCTCAACAAGCCCGTTTTTTACATAGCTTGTTGCCGCAGACAGAAGCTTTTTGATTATGCCGATTTCCAGACCTAAAAAATTACCCCCGTAAAATCCGATTTGAACCCTGTTTCTTTTCCCCCCCTTATAATTTAAAAATGTTCCTATAATATTATGTAACTCTTCCTGCGAAGGTATATAGTTTTTTTCTCCTGTAACGGTATTCTGGTTACAGAAAATACATTTATTGGGGCATCCTGCGTGTGGAATAAAAACGGGTATTATGAAATCTTTTCCTGTATCAGGCATCAGACAATAATTTCTTTTGGCGGCTTCGTAAAAATTTGTCACTTTTTGTTCATTAAAAGATCAAGTGCTTTTCTGGCAGCATCCTGTTCAGCGAGTTTTTTGCTTTTCCCGCAGCCTTCGGTATGTATTGTATTAACCGATAGCACCACTTTAAATACCTTTTCATGGTCCGGGCCGGTTTCATCTATAACATTGTAAACCGGTTTAGCCCCCTGACCAGTCTGCAGCAATTCCTGAATCTTGGTTTTATAATCATAATTTACAGCAGGTTTTCCGTCTGATACGAAATGCGACAAAAAGCTTTTTTCTATTATTCCAAATGCTGCGTCATATCCGCCATCAAGATATACCGATGCAATGACAGCTTCAAATGTGTTGGCAAGAATTGAATTTTTTTCCCGCCCGTTGGTTAAAAACTCTCCCCTCCCAAGCAGGACAAAGGAGCCGAGATCCAAAGATCTGGCAATTGATGCAACCTGTGATTCATTAACAAGATTTGAGCGCATTCTGGACAGGTCGCCTTCCTTAAGCTCCGGAAAGCGATGTATCAAAAGATGACCTATTACCAGATTCAGAACAGCATCTCCTAAAAACTCAAGCCTCTCATTATCGCGCAATTGCGTGCCTGCCAGTTCGTTCACGAACGAACTGTGCCGAAGAGCCTCATCAAGGAGGTCTTGATTATTAAATTCATATGAAAGTTTTTTTGATAACTCTGAAAGAGCCGGACGTTCCATTAAAAAATCCCTTATTTTTCTTTTGGTTTTATCCGCGGAACAGTGAAAACAGACTGACCGATCTGTCTGGAATTTATAAGATTTTCATACAAAAAATATGGCACATGAAAGTTTCCTCTTCCGGATCCCATGCTGACATCAGGTTTTAAGGAGCCGTGAAAGTCGGTACCCCCTGTTATAAGCAGCTTATGTTTTTCCGCAGTTTTGACATAATTGGAAATCTGGGCTTTTGAATGCTCAGGGTAATAGGCTTCTATACCCTTAATTCCCATTTCTTTCAAATCGGCAATCAGATCCTCAAAGTTTCTGCCATTACAAATATTTATAAGCGATGGATGGGCCAGAACGGGAATACCGCCCGCGTTGGATATAATCTTGATCGCCATGCCGCATTCGATCCGGTATTTATCAACATATGCCGGTTTTCCTTTTCCAAGGTATTTATCGAAAGCCTCATTGATAGATCCGACAAAACCTTTCTCTGTCATAAGACGGGCAATGTGAGGTCTCCCTGTCTGCCCGGCTCCTGCAAATTCAAGAACCTCTTCGATTGAAATGTCAAACCCAAGATTTTTCAAGCGATCAATTATACCGGGATTACGATTTTTCCTGGCCATCTGGAGAGTGTAAAGAGTCTGATTCAAAACAGGATCATCCGAACGAAAAGAATATCCCAGGATATGGAAACTTCCCGAACAGGAAAAAGAGGGAGGAGGAGCGGCGCTGATTTCAACTCCTGTTAAAAATTTTATTTCCGATGGAATGCCCGTATCGATTGCTTCTTTGGAACCGGCAATCGTATCATGATCTGTAATTGCAATCGCAGCAAGATTAAGCTTTTTTGCCAGGGCAAGGATTTCACAGGGGGAAAATGTTCCGTCTGATGCGGATGAATGGATATGAAGGTCTATACCCCTGTCATTTGTCATTACTATAAACCAAGAGCTTTTTCCAAGGCCTCCTCTTTGGATTTGCATTCTATGCACTGAGAAGTTACCGGCCTTGCCTTCAGACGCTTAACTGAGATCTCTCCGCCGCAGGTTTCGCATACGCCAAAAGTGCCGTTTTCTATGCGCTCAAGAGCTGATTTTATTTTACGAATAAGCTTGCTCTCCCTGTCCCTGATCCTGAGCATAAAATTACGGTCTGCCTCAAGAGCGGCACGGTCTGTAGGATCCGGAAAATTTTCTTTGGGATCAGTCATACCGGAAACGGTATCATCTGCCTGACTCAAAAGCTCTTCCAAGCGTTTTGTCAAAAATTCTCTGAAATACTCAACCTCTTTTTTCTTCATAGATAGTCCCTTTTCCTTGAGATATTTCTATTTTAAGCCGTTTTAGCTACCATAAAGAATCGATTAAGTAAAGATGTTTTTATATAAAAGCTGTCTTTGAACCGAAACAGCAAGCAACTTCCCCGCTATGGCGGACTTGCGGCGGGGAATTTGCGCGAATTAAAAATAGACACTATTCCCTACCTACGGTCGAAACTGTCCGCTGCAAGCAGCGGGCAGCTTAAATATTTACAGCACATTTTATTTATTGTATCTCAATAAATTATGTAATATGGTTTTGACATACCTTAGCATATGAGAATAATTTAATTTTTTTTAATTAAAGATTCCCCGCTGTGGCCCGACTGAGCGTGCCGAAGTCTTGGGGCGGAAGCTTCAATTATAATTATAAATCGCAGAGGTGAATAATTGGAACAGAGTAAACAGGATACATGCACTAAAACGGATTATAAGAAAATCACGGTCAAAACTTCGGATGGATCAACTATTCAGGGAAAGATAAACGTTTCCTCGGATCAAAGGGTCTCAGATCTTTTTACAAAATCTGAAGCCACTTTTATTGTAATAGTTGACGTCTCTTACAGGGATGGGGTCGGTAAAACCCTTTTTGTCAACAAACGGCATATAATATGGGTTGAACCTGAAGACAGCGAGGAACCCCAGCAGGATATCTGCTAGTAAGTT
>JAHJRK010000006.1 GCA_018830925.1 Pseudomonadota bacterium | reverse complement strand
TATGTCCCCCCGCAAATATGCCACAGGATTTACGAGTCTGAATTGCTGAAGAACATAAATGCCGTTAATCGATATTATTACGGCAAAGAAAAAAAAGAAACAAAACGATAATATCCTGCCTGATAAAACAGGAAAACGGGCGCTCAACAATAAAAATCCCCCCTCACCCCTCTTTTTCAAAGGGGGGTTGGGGGAATTTTCAGATGAAAAAATATTATGCAATCCCATTACCGAAAGTATAACAAGCGGAGGAATCACAGGCGCAATATACCTTATTCTCATGTCGGTTTTTAAAAATGCAAAGAGAATAAATAAAATTGAAAATAAGAGCAATATTTGCTTTTCCAGTCTTATGACGGAGTTATCCTGTTTTATGCGAAGAAAGGCGAAAAAGGGCAGCAGAAAAAGAAAAGGAGAAAGCTTGCCGTCAAAATATTTTGGATTGTTGTCCTCTCCTTCAAAGAAGATCCTGACTGGAACAAGAACTGTTTGCATCAATGATTCATTATATATTATGCGCCTTATCGCAAAAGGGCTCCACTCTTTGTCCCTGTTATCCTTTTTTGGCTGCACTATTGAATTATCGCCTCTATCCTGTTCCACAGGAACCGGTTCGGCATTAATCCTGTTAAAAAAACCCTGATAAAGAGGATAAACGGGATTTTTTGTCCAGACGTAATTTCTTGTCATCCACGGGGAAAAAACCAGAAGAACGATAAAAATATACAGCGCGCCAAAAAAAAGCGCTTTCAGGGAAACCGTACTGCTTTTCCGGATTGGACCGGGCTGGTTCTCTTCATTACGGGAAAACCGGGAATAGGCAAACATTACGAACATGGATAAGAGGAAAAAAACGATCAGGGCATTATACTTGGTCCCAAGAGCAAGGCCGCAAAAAAGGGCTGAAAAAAACAGGTGTTTAAGCCTGAAACCATATTCGATCCATTTAAACAGGAATATTAAGGATGCGGTTGAAAAGAAGATAAGCCCTAAATCGACATAAACCGTTATTGAAAGCTTTACGATTACCGGAATCGACAAAAAGAAAAGAGCCCCAAAAAGAGCAAACGTAAAGTTTGTGCGTTTCTTTAAATATCCGTAAAGAAGAAAGGCTGTCAGCAATGCGAAAACAAAATGGATATATTTTGGAACAATATCATTCCCGAAATAAAGAGGAATAAGATATAACAGTTCAAGATTCATGGGATAATAAGAGAATATCACCGAAGGGATTTCATACATTCCACCATGATTAAGATAAAGCTTTGGGACAGCAAGGTGATGGGTAAGAGCATCCCTGCTGACAGGAGGTACAGAAGACAATACAATTACTGAAACTATAAGGATTGTTATAAGACCTGCAAGGATAAAATATATAAGTGAGGAGCCAGGCGTCTTTTCAATCACTTTTGATATCTGACCTTGCATGATAATCCTTTGGTTAATAGGTTAATAGGTTAATAGGCTGTAGGTTTTTAGCTAACAGCCTTCAGTCTAACAGCCTAAAGCCTGACCTCTAACAGCCTATCTACCTGTATTTAAATCACCTTCTTCAATATATCTGCAGGTATTACTCCCAGATATAATTTGCCATTTATCATGTAAGCGGGAGTACCTGTAATCCCGGCTTTCAAACCATCCCTGATATCGAGCCACAGAACTCGCCTGATACTGTTGTCATATCTGGATAAAGCAAGCTTTCCGTTATCGAGGCCGGTCTTTTCAGCCAACTCCTTAATATCAATCTTATCACCGCTTATATCAACACCAAGAAGGAGATCATTCATCTCCCAGAATTTTCCCTCCTTTGCCGCATAAATAGATAGAAGGGACATGTCACCCGATCCAACATGAAAAGGTTCTTTTACAAGCGGGTTGTACCTGTGATCCATCGGATAATGGCGGTGAACAAGTCTTATTTTTTCAGGATTTTTTTCAACAAGCTGGCGGAGCATAAAATGCATTTTTTTGCACTGGAAACAGAGGTAATCGGTAAACTCGGTTATAACAAGTTCCGGATTTTCCGAACCTCCTATCCATGGATGCCCGTCTTCTGTTATTCCCTTCGGAACATTTGCAGAAAGCGGAGGAGGGGTAAGATTCCAGTAAACAGGAAAATATACAAAGGCGAATATAACAATAACTGCGGATGGAACAAATAATGGGAAGAATAATCTTCTTTTATTGAAAGCGAATTTAATATCCTGCCTGAACCCTTCAATCATTCTCTCTTTTTCTCCGAATCTTCTGATTATCAGCCACGAGTAAAAGACAAGCATGAAATTTATACCGTAGATTAAAATACACATTATACAGTAGCTGCGGATATAAAGAGTGGAAATAACGGCAAAAATAATGCTTACCAGGCTGAAAATAAACGTCACTGCGAAAATAAGCGGCCACATCCGCTTTTTTCCGGCATCAGCGCTGAAAGCAAAGGGCAGCAGCAGAAAGCAGAATAAATACCCGGCCACACCCCAAACCGCTACCGGAACACCAAGGAATATGGAATAAGGACTCTGAGAAACCGTATCGCAGTTAATTGCCTTTGATATTGCACAGAAACTTTCATACCCGATATCCGTGTAAACAAGGTAATGGTGCATCGAAAGATAAATGGAGTCGGCAAGACCGGCAAGAATTAAAAGAACCACACTCCCGGTATAAACTCGAAAGGGAAGAGTCTTTATATGCTGTTCTTTTGAAATCATCCGATTAATAAGCTCATTTATTTATCAAATAAGTTTTCGTTTTTTTGTCCCGGATAAATTTACTTTTACACTTTCAGAAAGTACACTTGCCATATTTTGCTGGAGCAAGGGTGTCAACATGCCGTCTTCTGAAAATTTTCCTCCGGAAAGTTTTTCAGAAAGCAGCACCAGTTCGTTAAGATTTATCGACCGACATAATCTCTCAGTGTACCTTTTAACCGCATTATTATCCTTTGATCTCAAACCGGTTTCAATAAGCCACAAAAGGGTCATTACATCATCCGGCCTCCGCTTCTGGGCCTCTGTCAGGAATAATCCGGCTTTCCCATATTCGCCCATAAGGCAAAAAGCGGCTCCGATATTGATACGGCTTTTGATTTCATCACTATTATTAACAATGCATTTTTTGAAAGAGTAAAAAGCTTCTTTATGCTTACCCTGGTTAAATAAAGTAACACCTTTAAGGTTATGGACATCCTTATTGTCTTGATTGTTGGAATCTATTTTATTGAGATAATGAAGCCCCCCCGCCCAGTCATTTTTTTTCACTGATACAAGTGCAAGCCTGTATTTGGCAAAATCATATCCTGGATACATCTGAACCGCCTTTTCCCAGAATTTTTCAGCCCTTCTGTAATCTTCAAGATGATAATAAACTCCTGCGATATTGCCCAATATAAATGCCTTGTAATTCCTGTTGTGGGTTTTCAGATAAAGAGCCTTATGGTATAATTCAATTGCAATATTATATTGCTCTGTTGCCTCGTAATATGCCTTGGCAAAATTATTTGCGGAACGGGCGGATTGAGGTGCTTTCTTTACCGCATCCAAGGACAAAGATATTTCCGATGCCCATTGAATGTTTCGAATATATGTGCCGCTCCCAAATCCAATAACTAAAAGAACAACGAAGGAAGATATGACAATAAACATGCTTTTTCTACCAAGATATCTATCCATCAAGTATTTCAGGCCAACACTGACCGGCACGAAAAGGAAAAAAGAAGGCAGATAATTCCGGTGCTCAAATATAAGTTCAAGACCGATTACGGAAGATTCAATTACATGGTTTAAAAAGAAAAAAAGGATTGCAAAGCTCAGTAAGGGCCTTTTCCTGACCTGCCAGAATCCCAGACCAATCAGAAGAACAATGATAATGATGGACGGCATTGTTGTCCACGGATAAAAAAAGGAAGTGGAAACATCAATGTCATGCTCAATGGAAAGCCGGGTGGGCGCCGGATAAAAGATCAAGGAAATATAGTAAACAATAATTCTTGCTTCAGTTAATAACCGTTCTCCCGGTGTAAAATAGCGGTTTTCATAACCGTGAAATATATTAAAAGTATCGGTTCCGATAAAGAGAAATAATCCGGTAAGGGTGATTATTACAGCAAGAGCTGCCGCAATATAGAAATATTTTCTTCTGATTTCAGACCTGCCAAGATCCTGGAAAAAGATAATTTCGACCAGAACAAGGGAAAGAGGCAGGATTGCTGTATTTTCCTTTGTCCCGAGGGCAAGCATATAACTCAGAAAAATGCAAAAATAGAGTATGGTTTTTTTATATGCGGAATCGGACAGTCTTGCCTTTATGTAAAGAAAAATACCTATTATATAAAACATCGCAGCCATTGACGACATGCGCTGAACTATATAGGTGACGGCCTGAGTCTGTAACGGATTGACTGCCCACAGGACTGCCGAAAGCAATGAAATAAAATATTCGTTTTCTAAACTTAACTTATCTTTAAGACTCGGGGTTTTAAAAAGAAACAATATCGTAAGAAAGAGTAAAAAACTGTTAATAACATGTATGCCCGTATTTACAGCGTGATACCCGGCAACATTATCTTTACCAAAGTACCAGTTAATTGCAAACGTCAGGTTTGATAACGGGCGGGTAATGTTTACATTTCCACTGTTTGTAACATCTGCAAAGGATTTGAAGCTCGCGTCGTTAATATGGAGAAAGCGGTTGTTTACGATGCTGTGGTAATCGTCAAGATGCCATGAAGAGTCGAAGGTGTTGGAATATGAAAGGAGAACAAGTAAAAAAAGAAAAAGAAACGATAAGCCATATCTTGAGTTATTATGCATTTTCTTTATCTGTGACACGCTTTTTCTTCATGGGCAGCAGGATATTAGGAGCCGTTATGAAAGAACCCGTGCTTTTTTTGATACTTTCGTTACGGCATCCAAATGTTCCAGTTATTTTTGAACGACGGCTTACGGCTCCTTATGCCGTTTTTGACATCCAGATGACTACTTTATTTTTTTACAGCGGCTTACGAGTAGATCAAAATCACAAAATAAAAAAGGGGAAATTAATTCCCCTTTTTTATCATTATATTATGCATGTATGATCAGATTATTTCCAGCCAGCCGGAGTCGATGTTCCCATATAATTCGTATAAACCAAAGCGCCGTTAGAACTACGCGGACACCTGCTGGTGGCATCGGAAACTTCTACGGTATATATGGTGGCGACGCCAGCAGCGGTGGTTTCAGTAACGGTTCCCTCATTGGCTCCATTCAGTGTTACTTTGCATGTGGGATCAGCTTGAAGGGAATCTAAACCGGTCGCACCGGCTAGGGTAAGATTATCAGGTTCAGAAAAATAGCATGAAATAGCAGCCAGGATATTTCCTGCATCCTGTTCGGCATAACTGCAGTATGCCTTATCCCTGTATGCTATAAAGTTCGGAATTGCGATTGCTGCCAGAATACCGATAATGGCAATAACAATCATAAGTTCGATAAGTGTAAAACCTTTTTGTCCTCTTAGTTTTTGAATCATTTTACAACCTCCTTTGTCTAATTCTGTTTACTTAAAAAAACCGTAAGCTTAAAATCCGCAGTACACTTCTGACATTTTTTTTATCTTCCAAAACAAATGATGCTTTTACCTATCAAAAAATCAGCCCTGCTGCAATACTTTTTACGTTAAACTGTACAACAATACTAAAGCAAATTACATGCCACGGATTACGGCACTCTTTATAAAATTATAACAAATTGTGTTTATGGGGTATATTAAACAGCTCTGAAAAATTATCCCTTTATTTGTAAAGTTGAAAACCGGGAAATCATGACAATTATTGTTCATACATAACAAAAATTGTCATAAATTGGTTTTGCCGTGGTAATTCGTTTTAATTAGGACGCTGCTTTTCTCCGATATCCGCAGATAGATAGGATGTTAGGCTGTAGGCTGTTAGCTAATAGTCTACAGTCTAACAGTCTTCAGTCTAAACTTCTGCTTTCATCTGAGTCCAAAAAGGGAATTCCCATACAATCAAGTTATCAAAGCTTTTCAACAGCTATCTGTCAACATCGAGTTTATCAAGCCGGTATCGCATGGACCTTGCATTAATTCCAAGCAATTCAGCGGCTTTAATTTTATCTCCGCCGCTGAATTCCAATGCATTTATTATATATGCCCTTTCCAAATCTTCCAGTATTGTATCAAGTGAAACACCTTTTTGGACATCGTTCAAGTCAAATCGTCTGCCTTTTACCCCTTCAACAAACCTTCTTCGCTTATGCATTGAAATGGCAAGGCTGTCCGGAAGAATAATGTTTGTATCGGTTATGGCAACACTCCGCTCCATCAGATTTTCAAGTTCCCGGATATTTCCTGGAAATGAGTAATTGTTCAAAAGATTTATCGCATATGATGATATTTTGGTAATCTTCTTTCCCATTTCACTTGAATATTTTTCAAGAAAATGCTGGGCAAGGACACGAAGATCGCTCTTTCTCTCCCGTAAAGGAGGCAGTTTGATCTCTATGACATTAAGTCTGTAAAAAAGATCCTCTCTGAAACGCCCCTCAATAACTTCTTTCGCAAGCTCTTTGTTTGTCGCAGATATTATACGGATATCTACCGATATATCCTCATTGCCGCCGACCGGCTTGAAAGCTCTTTCCTGTACAACCCTTAAAAGCTTTACCTGTAGATGTATGCTCAAATCTCCGATCTCATCGAGAAAAACAGTACCCTTATCCGCAACTTCAAAAAGCCCTTTTTTATCCTGCGTAGATCCCGTGAAAGACCCTTTCTT
>JAHJRK010000101.1 GCA_018830925.1 Pseudomonadota bacterium | reverse complement strand
TTCGGAGATACTTTATTTCTGGCTGAAGTTGCGCTGTCAGGAAAGATTATACAGATACCTGAGCCGTTGTTTATAAGAAGGTTTACTCGTGATTATAATTATAAGTCCCCAGATGAGAGAAACGCTCAGCTAATTGCCGAATGCGATCCTAATTTATTCAATCAAGGCTTTTATTTGCCATATTGTCGCCTTACTTTTGCTCACCTTGACTTACTCAACAATGCAGCGTTCGACAATTCTTGCAGGGATGCGCTCATGCGGGAAGTGATAACCTGCTTCAAGGCCAGATATGGCAACCACATGAAATACGAAATTGACAGAGCCGTAGCCCTGATATCAAAGGGCATTTATTATTGGACCTGGCGCAATGATAAATCAGAAGCTGCTTTATTCTCGGAGATATCAACCCTCGGATATTATCGCATCAGCAACCTGCTCAAGACCCTTCAGGAAGCTCTTCTAATTTATCCGGAAAGATCGGATTTATTTCAATGTTATATAAAATGCCTTAAATATCTCAATTCGTCCGGGAGTAGTCCTTGCACTATGGGAGAATGCTCAAGCATAACTATTTGATTTTGTTATCTTGACCAAGGTAACTGGTGGGAGGTTCCACAATGAAAGTAGTCATCTTATGCGGCGGTCTTGGTACCCGCCTGCGTGAAGAAACGGAATTCAGGCCAAAGCCTATGGTCAACATCGGAGATCGCCCAATTTTATGGCATATCATGAAATATTATTCCCAGTTCGGGTATAAGGATTTTGTGCTTGCCCTTGGTTACAAGGGGGAGATGATCAAAAATTATTTCTGTCATTATGAGCTGATGAACAATGACGTAACCATTGAATTAGGGAAACCTGAAAGGCTTTGCATTTACCACGGGCATGAAGAGAACGGGTGGAAGATTACCCTGGCCAATACAGGAGAAGCGACACTGAAGGGCGCGCGGCTGAAAAAGATTCAGAAATACGTCACAGGCGACACCTTTATGGTGACTTACGGGGATGGAGTTGCCGACATAGACATCGGCGCGCTTCTCTCTTTTCATAAAAGCCACGGAAAGCTGGCTACCCTGACAGGGATTAACCCCGCTTCCCGCTTTGGCGAGCTTAAGGTTGAGGGAGACAGGATTGGAGCGTTCAGCGAAAAGCCCAAAAACGGCAATGGTTTCGTCAATGGCGGTTTTTTTGTATTGAACCGGGCCGTGTTTGACTATCTTTCAGAGGACGATTCCTGCGATTTCGAGATCGGAGCCCTGGAAGAGATTGCCCGGCAAGGCGAGCTTATGCTCTATAAACATAGGGGCTTTTGGGCATGTATGGATACGCTGAGGGATACGGAATACTTGAATAGGCTGTGGGCTGAAGGCAAGGCTAAGTGGAAGGTATGGGGGTAGTGGTTAGCTCGTAGCTGTTAGCTCTTGGCTGTTAGGTGGGAGGTGGGAGGTGGGAGGTGGGAGGTGGGAGGAGCTGGTAGCTGGTAGCTGGTAGATGGTAGATGGTAGGTCGTAGGTGGCAGCTGGTAGATGGGAGGGGTGGAATTTGAGTGGCATTGATGATATTGAGTTTGGGTATGAAAAACTGCTTATCTGGCAGAGATCACTTGAATGGGCGGATCGTATTTTGACTATTGCCGAAAACGTAGGTACAAAAAGAAACCATTATCGGCTGATTGAGCAAATGGAATCATCTTGTACATCCGTTCCGATGAATATTGCGGAAGGTAAAGGACGTTTTTCAAAAAAGGAATTTGTCCATTTTCTTTATATTGCAAGAGGATCTCTTTACGAAACCATGACACTTTTGGAAATATTTATAAAAAGACACTGGTTATCACAGGAAGAGTTCTTTGCTGTGAAAAACGAAACAAGAGAAATCGCAAAAATGCTTAATGGTTTCATAAACTCTGTGAAAAGAAACCAATAACCAGCTCCTACTACGAGCTACAAACTACGAGCTAATTCATGTTTAACCATATTTATCAAAATAAGAGGGTTCTTATCACAGGGCACAGCGGCTTCAAAGGTTCATGGCTGGCCCTGTGGCTCTCACAAATGGGCGCAAAGATCACCGGTTATTCCCTGCAGCCGCCAACAGAACCCAACCATTTCCACTTACTCGATATGGACATAAACTCCGTTATTGGAGATGTTCGCGATGCGGAAAAAGTGAAACAGGTATTCAGAGAACAGCAACCGGAGATTGTATTTCATCTTGCCGCTCAGGCTATAGTCAGGCTTTCTTACAAAGATCCGGTTCAGACTTTTGGCAGCAACGTCATGGGAACCATCAATGTTTTTGAGGCATCAAGAGCGAGCGGCACGGTCCGCGCCATCGTCAACGTCACCAGTGATAAGTGTTATGAGAATAGAGAATGGTCCTGGGGTTACAGGGAAGTTGATCCTGTCGGCGGCTATGACCCCTACAGCGCCTCGAAAGGATGTTCTGAACTCACCACCAGTTGCTGGCGTAATTCCTTCTTTAATCTCAAAGATTATGGTAGCGCACATAACACTCTTCTGGCGAGCGGCCGCGCAGGGAATGTCATCGGGGGAGGCGATTGGGCTATTGACCGGCTTATCCCGGACATGATGCGTGCCGTAAACCAAAATGAAAAAGTAAAAATCAGGAACCCACAGGCCACCCGGCCGTGGCAGCATGTTCTTGAACCATTAAGCGGATACTTGCTCCTCGGACAAAAGCTATTGGAAGGTCGGAAAGAATTTGCCGAAGCATGGAACTTTGGACCATCCGAAGATGGGAATGCAACTGTGGGTGAGATCGCAGGTCAGGTAAAAAAGGCCTGGCCGAAAATTGACTATGAAATCAACGCAATTCCCGATCAGCCGCACGAGGCGGGAATGCTCAGGCTCGACTGTTCAAAGGCCCGCACAAAATTACAATGGACACCTGTATGGGATGGAAAGAGCGCAGTTGAGAAAACGGCTCTTTGGTACAGGGCATTTTATGAATCCAACGAAACTCAAAGCATTGAGGATCTCCACAGTTATATTGCAGATGCAAAAAGCAAACATATTTTATGGGCGGAAGAATGAAATTTGTTGAAGCGCCATTAGCCGGAGCTTATGTCATTGAACTTGAACCGTTCCTGGATGAGAGAGGTCTCTTTGTACGAACCTTTTGCCAAAAGGAATTTACAAAAATCGGCTTTCATAAGCAGATTGTTCAGATCAACCATTCTGTAACCAGTCAAAAGGGGGCGATCCGGGGAATGCATTATCAACTTCCGCCAGCCTGTGAAACAAAAATTATCCGGTGTGTTCAAGGGAAGGTTTTTGATGTTATGGTGGATCTCAGGGCGGGTTCACCCACCTTTATGCAATGGCATGGCGTGGAATTGTCGAAAGACAATATGAGATTGGTTTATATCCCCGAGGGATTCGCGCATGGATTTCAGACTCTTACCGATAATGCCGAATTGATTTATCTTTGTTCCGCATTTTACAGCCCGGAACATGAGCGTGGATTGAGATTTGATGATCCCGCCCTGGCGATCAAGTGGCCATTACCTGTGAGTGTTATTTCCCCCAAAGATCAGAGTTGCCCATTTATTGACAATAACTTCGAGGGGATCGAAAGAAGATGAAGGCCGACTCGACAAGGCGTGTTTTAGTTACCGGTGCAGGCGGATTTATTGGAAGGCATGTGCTTTCTGAATTATCAAGGCATTCGGTCGACGTGGTTGCCTTAGTTCGAGATACAGGAAATACAAATTTAGCCGCTCTCGGGTCCGAGATTTTCCAACTCGATTTGCAGAACCCACCAGACAACGCCTTTGATCTCCTGGGCCGCCCGGACGTCCTAATTCACCTGGCGTGGGGAGGCCTACCCAACTACCACTCACTGCATCACTTTGAACAAGAATTGCCGATGCAGTATCACTTTCTGAGCGGACTTATCCGCGCCGGGCTTCCTGCACTCGTTGTCTCCGGCACCTGCCTTGAGTATGGAATGCAATCGGGTCAATTAACAGAAGAAATGGAAACCCGTCCGAACAATCCTTATGGGTATGCTAAGGATGCACTCCGTCGACAACTTGAATACCTGCGCGCAACACAACCATTTGCGCTAACCTGGGCCCGGCTTTTCTACCTGTATGGTGAAGGACAAGCCGAAAATTCACTGTGGCCTCAGTTGAAGCTATCTGTAAGGCGCGGAGATAACACATTCAATATGTCGGGTGGGGAGCAGCTACGAGACTACCTCCACGTTACAGATGTGGCAAAGTATATTGTTATGATGGCTTTAAATGGGGCCGATATTGGTGTAGTGAATATCTGTTCTGGAAAGCCGATATCAGTCCGTAGCCTTGTAGAGGGCTGGATTAAAGAAAATGGATGGAAAATCAATTTGAATTTAGGCTATTACACGTATCCAGATTATGAGCCGATGGGTTTCTGGGGCGATCGTCGTAAACTGGATAGGTTTTTGAACGACATTATGGACAGCGAATGATGACAAACGATGTAAACGATAGCTGGAATGAGGTCACAGGGCTTTGTTCCAGTCTGGAAAAGAATATGGCCGTGGCTATAGACGCCTTGGCTGAAGGTGTTGTAATTTTCGGTGCAGGAGCCCAGGGGCGTTTCGCAATCAACTACCTCAAGAAAAAGGGGGTAAAAATCCTTTGTCTTGCAGACAACGATCCTGATAAACAGGGAACACTGCTGGCTGATATTCCTGTTGTTCCGCCGCATGATTCTTCTGTAACATCAGCACCGATTGTTCTCATTGCGCTTCGCCAAGCCTTGATCCCCATGTTCCGGCAACTGGAAGAACTGGGGATCGTCAGCATGTCATTCGACGCGTTTTTTGTTGTAAGCAACATGGATCGTATCACCCATGTCCGCAACAATTTACTGAAGGACGACCGGTCGCGGCTGAGCTACGACGGAATTCTGAAAACGATGCTTACAGGAGACAATTCCTACTGTGCTTCGGTTATGGAGGGAAATCAGTACTTCGCCCTTCCTGAGTTTGTAAATATCGGGAATGATCACTTCGTCGATGCCGGCGCTTATGTCGGCGATACAGTAGAGAAGTTCATCTGGACGAACAGCGGAATATGTTAACTTTTTGGTGCCGGAATATCGCATGGCGGTTCGTCATCATTCCCCTATATTTGCGGAGTCAGTTTTATATTGCTGGGTTACATAGCCGTCTCTATCCTATACTTGAGAGTTGACAAGACACTAGTCAGAAAGAAGAGAATATAAATGAACAAACCAAAGGCTACAGACTTACGGAAACCTGCAAAGCTGATTGAGCTGATAAATGGGCGGAATGTTTTTATATGGGGAGCGCGTCATGATGGCTATGCAGCCCGCCTGTCGCTTACAAGGCACGGAATTTTGCCGACCGGCTATATCGACAGCTCACCTTCCCTTGCTGGTTCTTCAGCTTTTGGTTTGTCGATCACGGATCCCATCAATTTCTTTTCCAAGGAGTCATGGGAGAGATCATTCATTCTTGTTGCCTCGGGTTTCTTTGCTGACGAAATTGTCGAAAGATGCGAGGAAGAAGGTTGGCAAAGAGATAAAGATTTAGCTGTCTATGGTGAGTTGCGACGTTTCAATTACCAGGTTGAAGTTGCCGGCATGTGCAACCTGCGCTGCATATCATGTCCCCGTGGCAACTGGCCGCGGCATCGCAAACCAGGGTTTATGGCCGCTGAAGTTTATAGCAGGCTTATCGATAAAATACTTCTCGATGATCCCTGGACAGGAATAATAACACTCTACAACTGGGGCGAACCTCTTCTCAATCCGGCTCTGCCGGAGATTATACGGATTACAAGGAACAATGGGCTCCTTTCTGCGGTGTCCAGCAATCTGGCCATGGAGAAGGATTTCGAGGATGTTGTCCAAGCCGGTCCGGACTGGTTCCGTATCTCTAACTCAGGCTGGGGGGAAAACTACGAATGCACCCACACAGGAGCACGATGGGACGTCTTTCATTCCAACTGTCACAAGCTTTCCGAATACAAACAG
The DNA here is from genome assembly GCA_018830925.1 of Pseudomonadota bacterium. Taxonomy (GTDB): domain Bacteria; phylum Desulfobacterota; class Desulfobacteria; order Desulfobacterales; family RPRI01; genus RPRI01. The sequence goes on along the minus strand of JAHJRK010000101.1, from coordinate 21,561 downwards.
CGCCATCACCCGGACATGATCGTCGAATTTTTTTTCCACATATACTCACACAACAGGAATGATTTCCCCAAAATCCAGTCATTTTGCGACAAACTTGGCTTTACGCTGCGATATCGACATGCCGCGCTGGCGCCGCTTGATAACATCGCTTTGGTAGTTGATGGCGGGCAGATCACAGATGCCGCTGCGAAAACCAGAAAACTGCAATTCTTGCATGTCGAGGAAGTTATGGATATTGCTCGCGCAGAAAGAAATCGCCCCTGCTTTTACATGAACCATTTATGGATCGATTGGGATCTCTCTGTGGCGCATTGCATGGAATGGTATGATCCCGCCCTTAAACTCTTGGATAAGGATTTCCTTTCAGTGACTCTGGATGAAATCGAGGCTGCCCGCATAGGCAGCGATCACTGCCGAAAATGTATGGAAAAAGGCATCCACCGAGCCTATTGTGTTTACGGTAATGAAAAGCTTATCGCAACCAAGTCCAGCATCCCCGTCCAAAAGGAAGACTTAAGCCATGATTACTGCTGAAGAATTACGCCAACTCTGCTCAAACAAAAAGGTCTTTGTATGGGGCGCGATGATCGTCGGCCAGGGAGTATGTCGTTCGCTGGAGCGGATCGGTGCTCCGGTTGAATCCTTCCTTGACAGCTCTCCTTCGCTTCAGGGCAGGAGCGCCTTGGGCTACACCATTAGCAAACCGGACGATGTGTTTGAGTCTGTTCGTATAGGAGAGGGAATTATCATAGCCGCTTCGGGCCACTGCGACCTGGAAATTGGCGACTGCTGTGAACGGGCTGGGTTGCGCAATGGGCAGGGTTACTTCCTTTGTCGAGAGCTAAACGACATTGATCCTAGCGTCGATGTCGCCGGCATGTGTAATCTTAGGTGCATATCCTGCCCTCGCGGCAATGAGAATATACAACCAGCCAAAGGTTTTATGAGCGCCAAAACATACGGAAAAGTTCTCGATAAGCTCCTCAAGGAAATTCCTCTGCTCGGGAGCATCCAGCTCTACACCTGGGGGGAGCCGCTACTTAACCCGGAGCTTCCGGAAATCGTTGCAATGACCCGTGACGCCAAAGTGCTTTCAGCCATATCCTCAAACCTCAACTATTCGAAAAACCTCGAACAAGTGGTTGTGGCGCGCCCCGACTGGTTCAAAGTCTCCTGCTCCGGCTGGGAGGAAAGCTACGAATTGACCCACACTGGTGGCAGGTGGGACGTATTTCTTCGCAACCTCCACAGACTTGCAGATTTCCGCGACAGCCTCCACCCCGAAATGCAGATAACCGTTAACTATCATCTCTACAAACACAACATCGGCGAGGACTATCGCCGCATGGAAGCCCTATGCAAGGATCTCTCCCTAATATTTCGCCCCAGTCCGGCATACCTCTATCCGGCGGATGCGGTGATGGAGTTCGTGGACGGAAAGGAAATCTCGGAGGCCGCACGCCGGACAATCCCCCTCCTGATGATGAGTCTGGATGAGGGCATAGCCAAGGCCCGCGAACGCGCATCGCTACCCTGCCCCGAGGAGAGGTGCTTCCCCATCAACTGGGATTGCAGCGTGCGCACCTGCGGCGTTTTCTTTCGCCCGTTTATCGCCGACAACTTCCTCGAAACCCCGATTAAAGAAATTATTGAGCGGATGAGGAAGAGCCGGCTTTGCATCGAATGCAAAAAACGCGGCATACACCAGTTCACTGGCGTCTATCTTGCAGAGAAAAGGCTTAACGACACGGAGAGCCGGAGAAATGACACAGCCACTTGAAATATTGTCTAACAAGCTTGCCGAGGGAAGACGCTTGTTGATTTACGGCGCCGGAAGCCAAGGCCGAGGCATGCTTAGAACACTTCGCGGGCGCGGCATCGAAGCCGCCGGATTCATTGACAGGAACCCAGACATGCAAGGGCGCGTCCTGACGGGGCTCCCGGTCTTTGCGCCGTCTGTCCTGGAGGAGTCAGGTTCGCCCAACTCGCTTTTCGTCATAGTGGCGGCCTTTTTCTTTGAACGTGAAATCTCCGCCCTTCTTGAGTCGCACGGTTTCGCCAGGGGGCTCAGCTATCTGCCATACAGCTCCTTGAAACCTCGCGACTACGCAGTGGAAGTCTCTGGTGTCTGCAACCTGCGCTGCATTTCCTGCCCCAGAGCCAACCGCCGACCCGCTGGCCGGAACTCCGCAATGATGGACTTTGAAAAATTCAAAAAAGTGATTGCCAAGATACGTCGCGAAGACCCCTTCGTAGGCAATATCCAGCTCTATCAGTGGGGCGAACCTACCCTTAACAAATGTCTCCCTGATATGATGCGCTACGCCAGAGAAAATGGCATTCTCTGCACAATATCAAGCAACCTAAACCACCCAGCGGACTTTCGCACTTTGATTGAGGCGCGCCCGGAGTGCCTGAGGCTATCCGCATCAGGAATCGGGCAAAGCTATGAAATCACACACACCGGGGGCAATTGGGAGGCATTCATCGCAAACTCCGAAACCGTCAGCAAACTCCGCCGTGAATTATACCCGGAGATGAAGGTTGAGCTTTACTACCACCGCTACAAACACAGCGTGGGCGAGCAGCAAAGCAGAATGGCCGAGTTCTGCAAACAATTCGATTTCGAGTTTCATCCAGTCCCCGCATACATAATTTCACTGGATGACGTGCTCGCATATTGCGAGGGTAGCCCGCTACCCCAGCCGGCGCGCCAAGCCAGGGAACTCCTGCTGGTGGACATTGACCAAGGCCTGCTTAACGCAAAGCAGGAGTCCTCTCTGGACTGTGACGCTATGCGCGTAATCCTGATAAATGCGGACCTTTCGGTTTCCGCCTGTATGCTGTTTTACAATCCGGAAGACAATACCATTGCCGAAAACTTCCTTGAAACACCTCTGGAGGAAATTGTTGCCCGACGCCGCAAGACAACCCTTTGTGCCAAATGCAAGAAATACGGCATCCACCGCTATTGCGGTGTTTACGCAAAAATAAGCGAGGAGGAGCGCTACTGATGGGCCGAAATACTGCGGTATTGCATCTTCTTCCTCATAGCGGCGGAGGCGTCGGAACAGTGCTGCGTGCACTGCTAGCGGCGGAACTGAGGGAAAGCGCCTCCACAATTCCTTCCATAGCTTCTTTGGAACGTCTTAATGAGACCACAAGGTGTCATTTTGATGCATTGGGTATAAATTGGGTCGATTGCATTGGCATGAAAGGCGGCTTTGAAAAAATATCGGCCCTCATTAAGAGCGCGGATATAGTGCTGGTCCATTGGTGGAATCACCCTCTGCTCATGCGCCTGCTCTTCCAGGGCCTGCCTCCGTCAAGGCTGGTACTGTGGTCGCACGTCAACGGATTCGCCGCCCCGCAGTCTTTCTTTCCTGAGCTTTTCGAATTACCGGACCGATTTGTTTTTGCTACAAAAGCATCTTTGCAGTCTCCAGTCGTCCAGGAACTCCCCCACGAGCTCAGGCGCAAATTGTGCGTCATTCGCAGTTGTGCCGGCATTCCAGCAGACGCCGTTAAACCCTGTAACAAGGATGGGCCGTTCCAGTTTGGTTATGTAGGAACTGTAGAACCCGCCAAGATGCATCCCGACTTCCTGGAACTTTGTGCGTCGGCAAAAATTCCAACTCAATGCATTGTCGCAGGAGGACCGGCCCATGATGAACTACGTTCTCAGGCAGAACACTTGGGGGTTGGCAACCAATTCGACATTCTCGGCCCCGTAGACGATCCCAGACCTATATTTAGACGTTTACACGCCTTCGCATACCCCTTAAATCCTGCACACTACGGTACAGGAGAACAAGTGCTGGTCGAAGCAATGGCCTATGGCGCGGTACCGGTGGTTTTTGCCAACCCTCCTGAAAAAGCCCTTATTCGGCATGGAGAGACCGGACTCATTACTAATACCGCCGAGGAGTTTACAAATGCGCTTTGCTTTCTTGCTGACAACCCTGCCGAGCGAGAGAGACTTGTTGTGGCCGGCCGACGATTTGTCCTTGACGAGTGCGACATAAAAGTCAGCGTGAGTGATTTCCATACGCTTTATGAAGAGATGCTCTCATTTCCAAAATGTCCGCACCGACTCAGCCTCCCAAGCTTCGACAATATCGCTGATGGAAGCCCGTTTCATCTTTTTTTGGCATCCTGCGGGAATAACACAACACGTAATTATTTTGAAAAAATGGGCATCAAATCCGGCATTTGTTCACTACCGCCGGAATTTACATCAATAACCCGTGGAACACCTCAACACTATCTTCGTTTGCTTGGACATGATCCAAGCCTTGAACTTATATGCAGCGCCTATCATAGCGAAACAGGGGAAACACCATGAATGAGAAGCATCTATCTGAAAGGCCATGCCCTGTTTGTGAAGGACGTGAAGGATCTACACTTGCGCAATTATGCTATGCTCTTTTCGATGACTTGAAAATGCCGGGTCAAAAGACTCTCCTTGAATGCTCTAAATGCGGAATGCTTTATGATGATGTCCGTTTTTCTGATAACCAATTACAGGAATACTATCGTCGCAACGAACATTATGCAGTATCCAGCATAGGTGGATCAGGGAGTGTTTCCAAAGATAACAAAGCACGCTACGATAGAATCATTGATCTATTGGAGCCAGGCTCAAGCGGTGTGATTCTTGACTTTGGATGCGGACAGGGCGGATTTATCTCACGATGCCTCCAGTATGGATTAAAGGCGGTTGGAATAGAACCATCAGCTAAAAGTCGTAAGGCAGCCCAAGAAGCAGGTCTTCATGTGTATGAATCCATGGATTCATTTGTCACCGAAAATTCTTCGTGTAAAATCCAGGCCGCAGTGTTTTCTCATGTGTTGGAACATTTGATGAATCCAATAAATCTTATCCGTTTTTTTGCAGAATACGCAAATGATGCTTTGGTGTATATTGAAGTTCCTGACGCTGATTCATATCTATCGCCAAAGGCTGTCCGTTGGCAGGAAATGTATTTCGAACATCTCTCCCATTTTCGCAAAAAAAATATTGCAGAACTGGCAAGCCGTTCCTGCGTTGAGATAAAAAAAGAGGGCGAGATTTCTTTTTCTAAATTACAAAAAGACATACGTTGCCGTTTTATTGTTGGACGGTTTTCATTTAAATCACAAAGGACAGAAGTATCTACCATGCCTGATTTTTATCCCGTCTCACAACTTCCATCAGTATCTGTCGAAACAATTCCGCATGACAGTCGACCCTTGGCATTGTGGGGTGTTTCGCAATATGCCATGCTGCTACTCGGAAGTTGCCCTGAACTCTTAAGTCGAATACGACACCTATTTGATGCTTCTCCCGCCAAAATTGGGCGTAGAATAAGAGGAATTGTAATTGAGCCTTCAAGCAATTTATCTTCTTTGACTGATGACCATGTATTATTGATACCCAAGTCTTATTTTTTATTTCAAATGCGCAGTCAATTGCCCGATGCAGGTTTCAAGGGACAGGTGATAGAGGTATAGTTGACCCGGTGAAATTTCCGATAAATAGTAAAATGGTTTTATGGCTAACATATTTTTTGGCAAACATTCCAATTGCAAAAGAGGTAGAATTAATATGAATATACTTTTAATAGCATGTCCCAAATTAGAATGGATGCAAGAATCGAAAGGAACTATCCCTGTTCCATTGTTGTGTCTTGCAACTGTTCTTCATCAAGCAGGTTTCTCTCCGCATATACTGGACCTTTCAGTAATGAAATCTGATCCTGAAGTTGATCCATTCGATAATTTAATGCTCAAAATTAATAACGCAGTTTCCGATCTAGACCCTGCCATAATCGGATTTAACTGCTTTGTTAGTCAGCATCTGCCATTTATTATGCGTGTCGCCAAACGGTTGCGCAAAGCATTGCCCAATGTGCATATCACCATTGGTGGTGCACACCCGTCTATTTTTTACAAAGATATCCTTGCCAATTGTTCAGAATTTGACTCTGTTATAGTAGGCGAGGGTGAAGAGCAAATTGTAGCGCTGGCTAATTGCATTAAAAAGACAAAGATAAATGATTTTGAAAATATTCATTCATTTGCCTACCGCGTCAATGGAACTGTAGCTTATAATCAACGAAACGGCTATATTTCGGATTTAGATCAGCTGCCTGATGCCTCATGGAGTCTTATTGATTTTTCGGACTACTTCGGTGATCATTCATCCTGGCACAATCCCAAAAAGCATGATATCAAAATCTCGGTTCCAATTTTGACATCGAGAAGTTGTCCTTTTAGTTGTAATTTTTGCGCATGTCATAAAACTATGGGTAGAGGATTTCGAAAGCGTTCACCAAAACGTGTCGTTGGGGAGATTGAGCATCTTCATCGCGAATACGGTATGAATTATTTTGGATTTATTGACGACAATGTAAATCTTGATAAATCTCATGTCATAGAAATATGCGAGGAGATATTGTGTCGACGCCTTGATATACAATTTGAACCTACTTGTGGCTTACATCTTGCGTCTATGGATGATGATATAGCAAAGGCGCTATCAAAAGCTGGTTGCGTTTTCGCCAGATTGCCAATCGAGCATGGGAACGAATATATTCGGAACAAGATTATTGGCAAGAACTTAAATCGTGAGCAAATTTTCCGTGCAGCCCAATCCTTAAGAAAATATGGCATGCGCATAAGTACAATGTCTATTATGGGCTTTCCTGAAGATACGACGCAAACCCTTCAGGATACATATGATCTTCTCATGGAATTGAAAGCAGACCTTAACTATGTCTTTAATCTTATTCCTTTCCCCGGAACAAAAGTATTTGAGCAAGCAAAAAAAGAAGGGCTTTTGCTCTCAGCCTTCTCTGAAGAACAGATTTGGAAAGGCGACATTGATTTAGATCCTGTGCAAAAAGTACAACAATACTATTTGAAGCCTAAAAACATGAGTTTTGAGGAACTGGATTATTTTCGTAATAAATTTAATGAAATACGCGTAATGAATATTTGACTTGCATAAAACGATACACTGTTTCAGTATTATGCTAAACGCAATTATCAATTATAACAAATCAGGGAATTATCAATGACCAACACACTCTATTTGGCCGAACGTGAAGAAGATAGTTTTCAACGGCATTGTCGACTTTCAAAAATCTTAACAAATAACAGCATGCATGTTTTTGATGTTGGGGCAAATATTGGACAAAGCATCAGTCGCTATCGAGATGATTTTCCAAACTGTTTTATTACCTCTTTCGAGCCGAATCCGGAGATATTTTCTCTACTTGAGAAGAATTGGGGTGATGTTTCCGGGATAACACTCAATCCAATTGCCCTTGCTAATAATATTGGACTTGCTTCATTTTATGCTACACGTGTGCCGGAAGTTAGCTCTTTGCTCGAGCCAACGGAACGTATGATTAAGCTTAGTTCCGAGCATAAATATGACTACAAAACGATTAATGTCCCAACTTTGACTCTTGACCATTACTGTCAAGTAAATAATATCAATAAAATTGATATATTAAAACTAGATGTTCAGGGTTTTGAGCTTAACGTTTTACAAGGTGCGGAAATCTTACTCCAGGAAGGAAAGGTAACGATGATTTATTCCGAAGTTACTTTTGCTGAAACATATATGAATCAGACACGTTTTATTGATCTTGTGTCTTATCTAAACAAGTTTAATTACGAAATCTGGGATATTGGTTCATTTTTGTATACTCGGAGTGACAGGCTATGGGCAGCCAATTTAACCTTTTTACACACATCTGCTGCCAGTCTTATCGAGACGAAACAAACTCACAATAAAGAGATATTGAATGACCCCATTTGAACGAGAGGTTCAAGATCGAATCGCATCAAATGCCGAAGACAGAACGCTCAAGAATAGTGCCCAGGCGTTCATGCGTGCATCGATAACACCCAAGTACTCCTACAATTTTTTCTGGCTTGGACGCCCCATTATCCAATATCCACAGGACATTATCGCCATGCAGGAGATCATCTGGTCGGTGAAGCCAGACCTGATCATTGAAACCGGCATCGCACATGGCGGATCGCTAATTTTTTCCGCCTCCATGCTTGAATTGAATGCCGCTTGTGGTGGCCCGCAGGACGCCGAGGTGCTGGGCGTGGACATCGACATCCGCGCCCACAACCGCGAAGCGATCGAGGCGCACCCCATGTTCAAGCGCATCACGATGATTCAGGGTTCCAGCATCGCACCGGACATCATCGCCCAAGTGCACGAACACGCCAAAGGCTACGAGCGCATACTTGTTTGCCTCGATTCCAACCATACCCATGAGCACGTTCTTGCAGAACTTGAGGCTTACGCCTCCCTGGTTTCCATAGGCAGCTACTGCATCGTGTTCGACACCATCATTGAAGACATGCCCGACAACATGTTCCCCGACCGCCCCTGGGGAAAAGGAAATAACCCAAAAACAGCAGTACGGGAATTTCTGAAAACCAATAACCGGTTTGAAATCGACAAAGAAATGGAAAACAAACTCCTCATCACTGTTGCGCCGGATGGGTATCTGAAGCGGGTGAGGTAAACATTCAAAGTGAGGTGGAAACGGCGACATCCGGTGTGCCTTACGTGATATATCATCATTGTTATGTGCTCATCTGTAAAAACATTAAGGCTCACCCGGCAAAATCTCCCGGCTGAAGCGTCAAATAATTGGCTTTTATTTCCTGTCCTTGCTGGTCATTAAATCTATCCGGCTTAAATAATTGCAGAATCTTTCTTTGAATAAGCTGGCATATTTGTTGCTAGAATTTATAAGCAAGATTAAGGTTTTCACGGCGATGGTTAAAAAAAGTAGTAACTATTCAGCCGCAGATTCACACAGATGAACGCAGACAAATTTAAATACAAAGAAATCAGCAACTACTCAGATGGATAGGCTGTAGGTTGATAGCTAATAGCCTACAGCCTAATAGTCTACAGCCTGTCCACATAGCAGTTACAAAAGGCAGGACATAAATGGCTAAAAAAAAGAAAAGAAATCATAATAATATGCAGATTGCCCGCACGAAAACCTCCCCCACAATTTCCGCCTGTATGATAGTAAAAAACGAGGAAGCATGTCTCAGCCGCTGCTTAGATAGTGTCAAAGATTTTGTTGATGAAATCATCATCGTGGATACCGGCTCAACGGATAGAACTGTAGAAATCGCAAGACGTTACACAGATAAATTGTACTTTCATCCCTGGGAGGACAGTTTCAGCAAAGCCAGAAATCAAGCGCTGGCATATGCCAGCGGTGACTGGATCTTTCAATTAGATGCCGACGAAGAGCTCTTTGCCGAGGACGGGCCGCGCCTGCGGGAAGTCATCCGGAAGGGGAAAGCCGAAAATTGTTGTTCACCTGCAATCCGGGCAGGTATTTAAAATGTATCATGTAGACAAACGACTCAATTGCACAGAACTTTTTTGGGCGGGGCATGTCTTTATGAATACAGATCAATGGAGTCATCACATATGAAGGGACAGCCCCTTTTAATTGTGCAGGTCGAGCCGCCGCAAAACGAAGAAGGCGGTGATTATTATTACCGCACCCTGGCACCGGGCATGGCCATGGCCCTGGAAGAGGGTGTTTATGTTGTTAATCTGACGAATGTCCACCGCAATAAAGAAGAAATCATGCGGGCGGCCCATGTCCTTGTCCTCAAAAACGTCTGTGATCCGGATCTTCTTCCCCTAATCTTGGAGAGGAAAGCGCAAAAGCGTCTCACGGTCTTCGAACTTGCCGATGACATCAATGCCGTTCAACCTTGGAGTCCTGTTTATTTCTTTTATCGCAACCCGGAGAACTTCAGCCTTTCTAAAAGACTGGTATGTCTGAGCGATGTCTTGCAATTTACGGTAGCGGAATTGATGAGAATCTACGGTTATCTGAACCCCGTAAATATTGTCTTTCCAAATCAGATAACGATCATTCCGCCGGAAAGGATGATCCGGAAAAATAAACGCCTGATCATCGGTTGGGGTGGTTCCCATGGCCACATGGAAGACATGGCGGAAATTGCCCCGGTCCTCATAAAATGGATGGGGGCAAGGAATGACGCAGAACTTCACCTCATGTGTTCCGATCCCATCTGGAATCTTTTCCGCGACATGCCCGCAGAAAGGAAGCGGCGGGTAAAACCTGGCTCGATTGAGGATTATTACTCTTTTCTTGAGACCATCGATATCGGCCTTGCGCCGCTGAAAGATACGGCTTTCAACCGCTCCCGGTCGGATGTGAAATTCCTCGAATATGCTGTTTCCGAGGTTGTTGCCGTTGTTCAGGAGATAGTCCCTTACCGGGCGGCTGTGCAGGATGGTAAAACAGGTTTCTTTTTTCGAAATCAGGATGATCTGATATCAATTCTCGACAAGCTGGCCGGCGATAGAGATCTCATGTCCCGCATGGCGAAGGAAGCCAGGTTGTACGTAATAAATGAGCGCTTGCAGAAAAATCACGCCATTGACAGGATCGACTTTTACCGGAAGCAATTGTCCGAGGTCGGATGGCGCTGCGGGCAAGGGAACGAGACGGATGCCGTATATGATAAATTTTCCAGGTTGTCAGGGGCATCCCGCAAGGGACGTTATCTGAGGCTGATGCCGACACGGTTTGAATTACTTCTCCATGACGGTCTCATCCTGGCCCAGGTGGACAGGGATCATGACCGTGCTCAGGCATGCTTTGCCGAGGCAGCGCGGCTGGAGCCGCAAAATTACCTGCCCTGCCTTTTCGGCGCCGGATCATCTCCGGATGCGTCAGCTTTATTAGAGCAGGCACTGGGTCTTAACTCTCGTTCAATCAAGGCGCGGATACTCTTGGGCGAAACTCGCGCACGAGAGGGAAAGACATTTGCAGCTCTTCAGTCATTTGAGGAGGCGGCAAAGATATTTCCTCAATATGAAATTCCCTATGTCCGCGTGGCGGCCGTTCTTGCGGCAATCGGTGAAGAGGCGGCAGCGCAAGACATGACAAGAAAAGCGCAGGCGCTCATGATTCAATAACAATAGAAGGATGATGATTATGCCGATAGACATCGTCGCTCCCGAAGAGCGGTATCTCGACCTTTTGAAAAAATCATTGATCAATCTGCTTTACCTGGAAAATGAGGTCAGACTGATTTACATACTGCTGTCTGTCGTTGCCGGACAACCCATTGACATTAAAACGATCCGGGAGATGGAAAAGGATGATCATCCGATCCTGAAAGTCCTGCGGGACCGGCGAGGGGAAGGGCAAATCCAGTTTATCTGGAACTATCCCGATGGGAAGAGCGGAGAGACGAAATCCATTAACCTTCGGGATGCAACGGAAGTAGCCCATACCATGATCGGCGGAAAAAGACTCGATAACATTCACCGTTGTCTCGATGTCATCATGCGCGACCGGGTGCCGGGTGACGTGATGGAAACCGGTGTGTGGCGGGGTGGCGCCGTTGTTTTCATGCGGGGTTACCTGGCGGCCTACAACATGACGGATCGCACCGTCTGGGCGGCCGATTCATTTGCGGGGCTCCCCAAACCGGCGACGCCCGAAGATGCGGGATACGATTTCAGCGTCGATGTCCACCCGATTCTCGCCATCAGCCTCGAAGAGGTGCAACAACTTTTTGCCAAATATGGCCTCCTCGATGAGCAAGTGCAATTTGTTAAAGGTTGGTTTCATGAAAGCTTACCCAATGTGCCCGTAAAAGAGCTCGCCCTCTTACGTCTCGATGGCGACTTATACAAATCGACGCGGGATGCCTTAGTCAACCTCTACCATAAAGTCGTCCCCGGCGGTTTTATAATTATTGACGATTACGGCGACTTTCAACCCTGTCAAAAGGCCGTCGATGAGTTCCGCCTGCAAAATAATATCAGGGAGCCTATCGAGCGGATCGATTGGACGGGGGTATTCTGGAGAAAAGGCGATAATTGTAGTATCTATCCTAAGTTGTAGGAGTGTAATTCATGAAGAAGAAAAAAAGGAATAAATCGGCCGTCGTCGCTGTAAAGCCATCAGAAAAACCTCTGATCTCGGTCTGCATGATCGCAAAAAATGAAGAGAAATTTATTGATCAATGCCTGAGTAGTGTCAAACCGATTGCGGACGAGATCATCTTTGTGGATACAGGCTCGACAGACCAAACAGTGGAGATCGCCAGAAAATATACCGACAAAATCTATTTTCATCCATGGAACGACAGTTTCAGCGAGGCCCGGAATCACTATTTAAAATATGCAAAGGGCGACTGGATATTCCAGATCGATGCGGACGATGAACTGGTACAGGAAAGTATTGCCAATGTCCTCATGGCTGTTCAGGATAAAGAGATCGATGCTATCCTTGTCCAGATCGTCAACACCACGAGAACGGGATCAGTCAGAGACATCCAAAATGTGGAACGAATATTCCGCAACAACGGGGTGATTCACTATGAAGGTCGTATTCATAACCGTGTTGTAGGAATAACCTCCGCAAAAGTTTATCCTATCCGCTACACTCATCACGGCTATAATTTAATAGGCGAGGATGCCGACAAGAAATTTAATAGAACCGTCACTCTCCTAAAGAGAGACCTGGATGATAATCCAGAAGATCCTGTTACGCATCATTATCTCAGTTGCTCTTACCTGAGCAGGAATATGTATAAAGAGACCCTGGAATATGGATTGAAGGCTATTAATCTAGCAGAGACCCGGAACCACCAAGATATCATGTTTCTCTGGACACACTACAATGTCTGTCTCGCTTATTATCGTTTAAACGATCCGATACGGGCCGAGGAGATAGCTCAAAAAGCCCTCGCAAAAGATCCTGGTCATATCGATTCCCACTACATGATGATCGTAATCTGTTACGATCAGAAACGCTGGGATGACCTCATATATCATGCGGAACAATATCTTCGTCTATTGGAGACAGTTGAAATCAACCCTGCCCATTTCGGCACACTAATCCTCTGCTCACTGAACGAAGCGTGGAACATCCATGTTCTTTTGGGTATTGCGCGTCATGACCTCGGCGATCCCAAGTTCGAAGAATCATTTGAAAAAGCTATCAATGTAGCCCCAGAACCCTTCCTGGCGGCCAGGGCCGCCGGCATTTATTTTTCCAACGCCGGCGTATCCGAACATGCCATAAAATATCTTGAACTGGCGGACAAACTTCATCCTGGCGATGAGACCGTCCATAAATGCCTTAAGGACTTAGGAAAGAAAATGCCCACCATAAGCTGCGTAATGATTGTCAAGAATGAGGAGGCATTTCTTGACAAATGTCTCTTAAGCGTCAAGGACTGGGTAGATGAAATCATCATTGTCGATACGGGTTCGGAGGATGATACGGTCAAGATCGCCCGGCATTTTACCGACAAGATCTATTTTCATCCATGGGAAGGGAGTTTCAGCAAGGCGCGCAATCAGGCCATGCAATACGCCACGGGAGACTGGATTTTCCAGATCGACGGGGATGAAGAAATGATGGAAAGTAACGGGGAATTACTAAGGGATGTTGTGGCGTCCGCAGGGAACGCAGATGCTTTTCTGGTCACGCTGATTTCGACCTATGCAAACGGACGGAAAACAGCACGCCACAACTTTGAACGCCTTTTCCGCAACAACGGGGTCATCCACTATGAAAGTATCGTTCACAATCAGGTGGTCGGCCAGACATGTACAAAACCGTCGAAAATAGAAATCATGCATTATGGCTATTCCGTAGATGACAAGAAGGCTAACGAAAAATTTATCAGGACCACGGAGCTGTTAAAAAAACAGATTGCAGAAGATCCGGATAATCCGAAACCACATCACTACTTGAGCGCTTCATATATGAGTCATGCATTATTCAGGGATTGTATCGCGGAGGCGGAAAAAGCCGTCGAATTGGCGGAGAAGATCGGAGACGAACATTCCCTTTACCTCTGGTCACGCCACAATGCCGCCATGTCCTATTATTATCTTGGCGATATGGAAAACGCCAGACGCCACGCACTGAGGACGCTCGAAAAATTCGACGGCCACATGGATTCCTATCACGTCCTCACGCTGGTCTCCGCGGAACAAGGCGATTGGAATGCCGTCCTGCAGTATGGTGAAAAATATCTGAAACGTCTTGCCTTTTATGAAGCCCAGTCCGACAAGGCCGGCGTTCTCATCAACATGACCATGAAGGAAGGCGCTATGGTCTGTCTTCTTACCGGATATGCCTGGTGTAAGATCGGTCATAAAATTCGGATGATGGACTGTTACCGAAAGGCGGAGGTTCTGGCGGACGAACCTTGGCAGTTATGGTACAACGCAGCCGTCTACCACATGGACAAGACTCATGATTATGCAGAGTCGAAAACACTCCTGGACAAAGCGATCCATCTGGCCCCGGAAGAACAGAGCGTCTGGTACTCCCTGGCCAAACTGGGTTTTTTGTCAAAGGACAGATTGAGCGAGTTGTCCTGGCTCATGAAGCTGCAACAGGCGGGGAGCAAGGATGAATCCATCCTCAACAAGCTGGCCATGCTTCTGCTGGAAGACGGTAGAACAGACGAAGCTGCCCATATTCTTGAAGTTCTTTTATTAGAGAAACCCGGCAACCTCCAAGCGCTGCTCAATATCGGCATCGCCTACAAGCGGTTGAATCAATGCGAGAAAGCTGTCGAAAAATTCATGAAGGTCATTGAACTGGACCCGCTAAGCCCGAAACCCTGGTTCCATCTGAGTGAAATAAGCAAGGTCCTCGGGAACCCTGATGAAAGCAATATTTTTATGCAAAGGGCGCAAACCCTGAATGAGTCGCAATCAATGCAATGCCTATCCCTCGATGCAAAGGCTAATGATGTCGGTAATATCGATCCTGTCAGGAAGAAAATCGTTTTCTTTGCAAGACAAAGCCTCGATAAATTTCTTGATGACGTCATTAAAGAACTATCGGATGAATACGAGACAAGAAAAATCATTATTCCAAGTGAAGAACAAATCCCGCAACTCATCGATGAGGGAATGCAATGGGCCGATATCTGTTGGTTCGAATGGTGTGATGAACTCGTTATTTACGGCAGCAACCGGGAAAAGCGATCTGGTCAGGAAATTGTCTGCAGGCTCCATAGCTACGAAGCGTTTACGGATTACCCCCTGAGGGTCAACTGGCCTCAAGTGGACATGGTGATTTTTATCGCCGATCATATCCGAGAAGTGGTTCTGGAAATGGTTGATGCGTTAAAAAAGGAACAGACCACCGTTATACCCAACGGGATTGACGCACAGAAATTTACCTATAAGAAACGAAATTTGGGATACAACATTGCCTCTGTCGGTTACATCAATTACAAAAAAGGCCCCATGCTCCTGTTGCATGCCTTTAAGGCCCTCTACGATACGGACCGCCGCTACAAACTCTATCTGGCTGGAACTTTTGAAGATAACAGGTATGTGCTGTATTACCGGCAGATGATAACAGAGCTAGGGCTGGAGAAAAACATTTTTTTTAATGGCTGGCAGGATAATATTGATCGGTGGCTCGAGGATAAGCATTACATCCTCTGTACCAGCGTTCTGGAATCCCAGCATTTGAGTGTCATGCAGGCCATGAGCAAAGGCATTAAACCCATCATTCACAATTTTGTCGGCGCAAAGACTATCTATCCTAAAGAATACATCTGGAATACTATCAGCGACTGTGTTCGCCTGGTTTTGGATGAACATTACGATTCCGAGGCTTACCGCAATTTTATTGCCCAGCATTATTCCTTGGCGTCGGAAATAAGCGCCATAAAGCAAACCCTGGCTCATCTGGCGTGATCACCGTTTCTCTCCCTCTTTCCGATGAGGATAGTACTGATAGTGTTTGCCGGCCTTGGTTTTTTGGTGTAATCGTGTTTCGTCCGCAGAATGGATGCCTTAACCAGTAATGAGGTCTTTCTTGGCGATGTCGACAGGATGCTTACGCCTTCCCTGATTATCAGGTACACGTAATATAGGAGACGGCAAGATGCAAAGAGATCATCAGTATCCAATGAATCAGGACCATATTGATAAGCACTCCTCTGTTGAACAATCTATGGTTTTTACCAAGATGGGTGAAGATCACTATAATACCGGTAACATAGACGATGCCTTGAAGGCCTTTAAGAAGGCGCTCAAAATTAACCCTAAAAATATAACTGCCTTGAACAACCTCGGCGTCGCGTCTTGGCATAAGGGTGATATTCATCAGGCTATCGACAGTTTCCAACAAGTTCTTAAGCTCGAACCAACCAATGAAGACGCCATCCACAATATGCATGAGCTTCAAAAAGCTCATGCGGACGATACCTGTCTGCGCGTAAAGATCAATGGAGATATTCTGGTTTGTGTACCTTCATCAATAGAATTTATGACCCCATATATCCTTCTGGAACAGGAAGACTGGTTTGAAGAAGAGATCCATTATATAAGAAAATTAATGCGAGAAGGAATGAAGGTCATCGACATCGGGGCTAACTATGGACTATACACACTTACCATGTCCAAAATAATCGGATCATCAGGTATGATCTGGGCTTTTGAACCGACGAGTTTGACTGCCGACTTCCTGAGAAAAAGCATCCAAACAAACGGATTAAAGAACATCACCCTTTTACAGGCGGGTTTATCAGACAAAAAAGGAACCGCAAAAATTTCATTGAATGCCAATCCAGAATTAAATACCGTAACTGATGAACCTGCAAGTGGTGGGCGTTATGAAACCGTAGAACTCCTGACCTTGGATGAATGCTACCATCTTTATGGATGGGATAATATTGATTTCATAAAACTTGATGCTGAGGGTCAGGAACATAATATTATCAAAGGTGGAAAACAATTTCTGACTTCGCAATCCCCCTTGATCATGTTTGAATTGAAACACGGAGAAAATGTAAACATTGAAATCATAAGAGATTTTTCAGGACTTGGATATCAGCCATACCATCTTGTCCCTGGTATTAATATCCTGACACCAATAGACTTAAACAAACCTTTCGATACATATCAACTCAATCTCTTCTGCTGCAAGACAGACAGGGCGAAACGATTAGAGGAACAGGGCCTATTAATAACCAGATATCAATCCCCCGAGCCTATATGTAATGCTCTCTGGCAGCAGAAATTGCAGGCCCTGCCTTACTTTAAACTGCTTATGGGATCCTGGGCCGCTATTGAAAAGGATAATACCACTCCCGGGTGGGAACATTATGTGAACTCACTGAACGATTATGTAATGGCACATGACGAAGAATTATCAGCTCCTGAACGCGTTGCTCGCTTACACCGCGCGTGGGAAGAGAGCTCTCAGGCACTGGAAAGCAAGGTGAATGTATCCCGCCTGGTGACCCATGTAAGAATCCAGTCTGCGCTCGGAAAGAGAGGCGATTCTCTCCAAACGATCAACACTATCTTGAAACTCATTGAATCAGAGAAAACCACTGACCTATCAGAGCCTTTTATCCCTGTATCGCCAAGGTTCGATTATATCGTTCCCAATGAAATAAACAAATGGCTGCTGGCATCGCTACTGGAATACCGGGAAAAGGCCCAGGCCTTTTCATCATACTTTACCGGAAAGTCATCTTTGAACAATCTTGAACTAATCAAGCAACTTGGCTATCAGACTCCGGAAATGGAAAGAAGGCGACAGATAGTCCGTATTCGCCACGGCCTGCAGAATGGACCAATATCCAACCCAAGTGTATCAAAGAATCATCAGGATAATTTAAACCCTGAATTTTGGGATCAAGTTGCGCAGAGTATAACTCCCCACAATATCTTTACACACCTGGGTGTCATATTGGAGCAAAAAATACGGACTGTAGATATTGGTGCCATGGATATCGGCGAATCACAAAACGAAAATAAAGCCGCGATTCTTTCCCGGAAGGCGCTCGAAGCTGCGGAGCGGGGAGCGTTGGCTGAAGCAATTACTCTGTTTGCGCAAGCGCAAGAAGTGGGGGTAAACGATTCGATTTTTCATTATAATTATGCAACGAGCCTGATGATGCTTGGGCGCTATAAAGAGGCACTACCGCATCTTGAGCAATGTACGCGCTTGACACCGGACTATCTGCCGGGGCTGAACAACTATGCCGTGACCCTTGAGCGGTTGTTGCGCATTGACGATGCCGAGACTGTTCTGCACCGCGTTCTCTCAATGCAGCCCGGTCATCACGAGGCATTGACCAACTTGGCCAATTGCCTTAAGGAACAGGGCCGGACGCTGGAAGCGGTTGAACTCTGCCGCCAGGCCCTGGTGTCCAAACCCGATTACCTCGCGGCTGGCAGTAACCTGCTGTTATGTCTGCATTATCACGAAACCGACGGCCGATATATTCGCGCAGAACACGAATCTATTGTAAGGCAGATCGTCCCAGCGACTTCAACCCGGGCTGAAGCTCCGATGCATCGAGGAAGAGGCCCGGGTGAGAAAATCCGCATCGGATTCGTATCGCCCGATTTGCGGTTACATTCCGTGGCCTACTTTTTGATGCCGCTCATTGCCGGTCTCGACCGGGCAAAATTTCATATCACCTGTTATTCCGATACACGCATAGCCGATTCGGTAACAGCGTCTTTCGCAAAGGCTTCCGATGCATTTTTTCCAACCTGCGGCCTGCAGGACACAGAACTTGCCGGCATAGTGGAGCGGGACGTCATTGATGTGCTCATAGATCTGGCGGGTCATACCGAGGGAGGCCGCCCGGGATTGTATGCCCTGCGCCCGGCACCCGTACAGTGCACCTATCTCGGATATCCTTCTACTACGGGACTCCAGGCAATGGACTGGCGCATTACTGACTGGATTGCCGATCCTGCTGGATTTGATGACTTTTATACCGAGCGATTATTTCGGCTGCCAGGATGTTTTCTCTGCTATCACGGCTCTTTGAATATGTCGGCGGTCGCCACTTCGCCTGCTGCACACAGAGGATCAGTAACTTTCTGCTCTTTCAATAACGCCGCAAAGATCCAGCCGGAAACCATCCGGCTCTGGGCAAGCGTTCTTTCCAAGACTCCTGGTACGCGCATGGTCCTCAAGGCTAAAGCCCTCAGCAACAGCCACATAAGCGCAACGATCATTGAGAAGTTCGCGCGAGAGGGGATAAAAGCGGATCGCATTGAGATACGGGGATACTCTGAGAGTGTCATAGACCACATGGCAATGTATGCCGATGTTGATATTGCTCTGGATACGTGGCCTTATAACGGCACAACGACATCATGTGAAGCGCTTTGGATGGGGGTGCCGGTCGTGTCTTTATCGGGGTCGGTTCATGCGTCTCGCGTGGGGGCAACCATTCTGCGAGCTGTTGGACTTGGTTCGCTGGCCGTGGATACCCCCGCGGCCTTTGTTCGCATTGCTGGAACACTGGCCGCTGATATCGTCAAGCTTGCCAGATTGCGGGCCGGTCTTCGCAACGCCATGAGTCATTCAGACCTGTGCAATGCCGAACAATTTGCCAAATCGTTTGGTGAAGCGATAGAAAAGATGGTTCATGCCAATTAGCATAAAGAAATGGTTCCTCTAAGTGAAAACAACCCCTCCATTCCCTTAACACGCCCGACCGATACCACAACATACCAATATATCAATACGTTTTTTATTCTCGATGATCATTTCATCAGCGACATGATTTTTTTCGTTAAAGTTTTCTTCAGGAATGCCGATAATAGAGCTAAAGGTTGGAACGATCCAATACACAAAGTAAGGAGGCGATGAGTAGTTTTTACGGAAAGGGTCGGAAACCTCGGGCATGGAAGCCCAAAAACTTATAGCCGAATAACCGGCAAATTTTACACAAAATCAAGGAGGATAAAGACTATGGGACTTAGAATTCAAAACAATATCGCAGCAATGAATGCACACAGGCAGTTGAGCATTGCCGATGCAGGATTGAGCAAATCACTTGAAAGACTTTCTTCAGGTTATCGTATCAACGGCGCTAAAGACGACGCCGCGGGACTCTCCATTTCTCAAGGTTTCCGTGCAGACATAGCAAGTTACAAGGTGGCAAGCAGGAACGTGACCGAAGGTAACGCCCTCTTGCAGGTTGCAGAAGGTGCCATGGACCAGATCGGAAATATGCTGACCAGATTGAAGGAACTGGCTACCCAGGCAGCATCTGCCAATGCCGCAACTAACATTGGTAAGATTAATTCTGAAGGCAATCAGTTGCTCCTGGAAATCGACCGTATTGCAAACTCAACGACGTATGCGGGTACGAAACTGATTGACGGCACATTCGGCGTCTCCGTCGTTGCCACGACAACAACAAGCACGTTTAACAGCACCTCAGGTTTAGCAGGCGTGAGCGGGCTACAATCCGGTCAGACATATAACATCGCCGTCGTTACGTCCGGTGCCGGGGAACATGACATCACCGTTTCAGCCACCCTCGCGAGCGGGCAGCGCTACTCGGAAACGGTTTACGACATTGCTGCGGTGACCGGTACTACTAGCACAATCGATGTTAAGTTTGCAACTCTGGGTTTGACTCTGACTTTGAATAGCACAGCTACGTCGACACTTGGGGATGGCAAAGCAATTGTGGCGAGAACCGCTACAGCTTCCGATTTCCAGATAGGTGCAAAGAACTCTGGCGACGACAGGATCGGAATCACTCTGACTAGCTTAACGGCCGCTTCTTTGAATACTGGTCTGGTGGCCGACAAGCTGGACACTGCGACAGAAGCGCAGGCGTTCCTAACCACGGTTGATTCAGCCATCAGTGCTCTGAACACCAAGAGAGGTGACATCGGTGCGGCGCAAAACAGGCTTGGCTACGCGTCTGCCAACCTTGCCTCAACAATAGAGAATATCACCGCTGCAGATTCGGTCATCCGGGATGTGGATATGGCGGCTGAAATGACGTCCTTTACCAAGAACCAGATCCTCCTCCAGGCCAGTACGGCCATGCTTGCCCAGGCAAATATGGCGCCTCAGAACATACTGTCATTGTTTGGCGGATAATATCTTAAGCAAGGTGAATAGGCTGTAGGCTATTAGACTGTTAGCTAAAAACCTGCAGTCTAAATAACCTGAATGGTAACGAAACAATTTAACAAAGCGGAGACGCATAACCTTGCGTCTCTGCGCCTTGGAACAGAACACAAAACCCGTTTCCGGATCTCCGGAAGCGGGTTTTCCTTTTGCAGATAACAATACAGGAAAAAAGGTTTAGACAGGATTAACAGGATGGACAGGATGTTGCCTGACGGCAAGGGAACAGTAGTCGGAAGTCGGAAGTCGGAGATCAGTTGTCCGGCGTCGTGGGTCAGAAGTCGGAAGTCGGAGATCCGCCACGGCGGACCTTCGGCAAATACAAACCGGCAACTGACAACCGCCGTTCTTCCATCGGTGAATGATCTGCGTGGAATAATTATTACGGCTTCGTAAAAAGCAATTTTATGTTAAAAGCATACCCTGCCAAAGCTGCTTTAAAAATTCACGCCAGGGAAGGATTTCGACAGATCCCACCTTCCGCGCCCTCTGTTCCGTCCCGATGACTATCGCCCGTTTCGGAGCATATTCTTCAATAAATGACTTTATTGAAGACAACTCTCCGGCATCGACATGC
>JAHJRK010000100.1 GCA_018830925.1 Pseudomonadota bacterium | reverse complement strand
TTAACTGAATATCCGGTCTTTATATTGCGCCATCAAGGAGGTCTGTTATTTTTTTAAATATTTTACCCACTCCTGTCTGAAGGCAAAAGCCTTTGGGCCGATTGCCCGCTGAACCGAAAGAATTCCAGCCAGATGGTCAATTTCATGTTGAAGTAGTTCAGACAAGGCATCCTTGGCATTGATAAAGGTTTTTTCTTCCGATGAATTAAAAAATTCAACCCCGATTTCTTTGAATCTTTCAACCTTAACCATTAAATCGGGAAAGCTGAAACAGTCATCCCATAGTTGGATTCTTTCTTTGCTTTGCCGAACAATTTGGGGATTAATAAGTGGCCCAGAGAGTTTCTCTGTTTGATAATCAATATAGATTATTCTTTTTAGAATGCCGATTTGAGGTGCGGCAATACCCCGTCCAAATCCATTCTCTTTTTTAAAATTCAAAAGGGTGTCTTTGAGATCCTGAATGGTTTCAGCGGTATTTGTTGAATGAAAATCCTTAATTTCTTCACATTTTTCAAACAGTATGGGATTTCCAAGTCTTAAAATTTCTCTTATTGCCACGCCGAACCTCCTGTTTTTTTGAAAACCCAACCGTGTCGAAACTTTGTTTCCTGATGGAGACTAACTTGCTGTTTAAGGGATGGCGAGGTTCGAGTTCTCCCTTGCAGCAGAAGGTCAGGGAATTCCTATATCCATTCTGTTTTATTTATCGTCATATCGCTTTTTGCATCGCCGGTGTTGGGAACACCTTCCGGTTCGATAAGAATTGCTTTATAACCCTCCTTTGATGCTGGTTTGTGTTCCACTCCCTTGGGGACGACAATCATTTCACCACTGTTTAGTTCAACCAGCTTATCTCTGAAATGCATAAGCAATGTGCCTTCAAGGATTATGAAGGTTTCATCAGTATCAGGATGACTATGCCAGACAAACTCTCCTTTGAACTTGACTATTTTGATTTCATAATCATTCATTTTCGCGACAATTCTCACACTGTAATCATCAGGGAGCATCGAGAATTTTTCTGAAAAATTGATCTTGGAAGGTATCATTATCATTTGCCCTTTCAGCGTGTTAAACGAGGCCATTCTCGCTCAGTTGCCGGTTTTCCAGAATCCGTACCGGATTGAATATCGACAAATCGAGGGCGTGGGATTGCCCGGTAATCAATTCGGAGATGTAACGCCCAACCGCCGGTGCCTGCTGAAGTCCGTGCCCGGAAAAACCATTAGCCAGAAACAGTCCTTCAAGTTCCGGCCATTCCCCGAGAATTGCATTCCCGTCAAGGGTGTTCATCGCATATAGGCCGGCCCATCCCCGGATCAACCGCAAAGATTCAAATTCCGGTACAAACTCAGCCAGTTCAGACCATAAAATATCATAAAACCTTTTATCATCCCATGAAAAGGAAAAACCCACCGGGTCTTCAGGCATGGACTTTCCTAAAAGGATCAAGCCGCCGGTTTCTGTGCGAAAATACATCCCGGAAGGCAAAACAGTCAACGGCAGAGGTCCGTCCGGCTTGACCTTTGTGTCCAGCACAAACACCTGGCGTTTGACCGGCTGAACCGGCAGCAAGACTCCGACGGTACCGGCAATCCCGGCGCACCAGGCGCCCGCGCAATTAACGACGGTATTGGCGCCGATATCTTCTCCTGTTTTCAAACGTACACCTGTAATACGCTTGCCGGTTTTCGTGATTTCAGTCACTTCGGCATGGATGAATTCCGCGCCCATGGAGATCGCTTTGGCCCGGTATCCCATCAGGACTCCGTACGCATCAAAATGTCCGTCTTTAGGGCCAAATGTTGCTCCCAGATATCCTTCGGGATTATAGAGAGGAAAACGCTTGCGGACCTGCTCGGGTGTCCACCATTCTATATCGCAACCCATATCCTGCTGCATTTTTAAGGCGTTCTCTGCCGGAATACGGCCTTCCGCGTTGACCATAAAGAGATTGCCCTCCCGGCGGTAACCAATCGAAGGCCTGCGGTCATTGACAGTCATCTCCTGTTCGAAATTTTCAAGAACCTCAACCGCGTATTGGGATATCTGGACATTGGACCGGAAGCTGAACTGAATCCGGGCGTTAGACATGGACAAGGTGGTGGATGCGCGACTGTAGGAGGGATCCATTTCAATCACGGCTGTCTGAAGATCCGGTGCTGTCCGCTTCAGGTAGTAAGCTGTGGCACTGCCCATAATACCGCCGCCTATAATAACAACATCATATATTTTGCGTTTCATGTACTTCCTTATCAATGGAAATTATTTGTCTCCTTAATATTGCCTCATAAATCAACCTTATAATAAACGTGTTGTTACCTCAATGAAAATATTTACGATTTTTATGGAGAGCCGGAACAACATAGAAACATTAGTGCTGATGAAGCTTGACAGGGACTTATATTATTGAATAATGTCCTTTCTTCATTGTATCATATTACTGATAAACATATTATATTAAAGATTAAAGTATTTAAGATGCCTGTCTTTTGATATTCAGGCGGTATAATCTATGTTCTGCACGAAAGGGGAAGCATGCATAAAGGATACGTTCACGGCTATGATCATCACGAAAACATACGTTTACAGGACCAGGCCTCTACCTTGGTCGAGTTACTGCACTCCGACACCTCCTATCCGGCAGGAAGCCGTGTTCTGGAAGCCGGTTGCGGCGTTGGCGCACAAACGGTTACACTTGCAAGGAACAGCCCGAACGCCTTGATTACTTCTGTAGATATATCAGAGACCTCAGTCACAAAAGCAATGAGAAAAACAGCAGAGGCAGGCTTGACCAATGTTCAATTTCAACAGGCAGATATCTTCAATTTGCCCCATGGGCCGGACTCCTTCGATCATATTTTCGTCTGTTTTGTCCTGGAACATCTCTCAAGGCCCGTCGAGGCGCTGTACACACTGAAAAAGCATTTGAGGCAGGGCGGCACAATCACGGTGATCGAAGGAGACCATGGCTCGGTCTATTTTCATCCTGACAGTGAAGCAGCACGCAAAGCAATTCAGTGCCAGGTTGAACTGCAACGCCGGGCTGGCGGCAACGCCATGATAGGGAGAGAACTTTATCCGCTGTTGCGTAGCGCAGGCTATGGATCAATTCGTGTATCTCCTCGTATGGTTTACGTAGATTCCAGTAAACCTGAACTGGTCGAAGGGTTCACGAAGAAGACATTCACGGCTATGATTGAGGGTGTCCAGGAATCGGCAATCAAGACAGGAATAGTTGAACAACACGTTTTTGAAAAAGGAATTAGAGACTTATACCGAACCGCGGAGGCGGATGGAGTCTTCTGTTATACATTTTTTAAGGCCATTGGAAACAAATGATTTCGGAAGAACTGCGATAGATTGTGGCATTCATCAAGTGCCTCGAGAGCAAACGTCCGGGGGGAAAGACGGCTCTGGTCTCCGCAACTAATTTGGATTATGGGTTGTCGAGAATGAGCCACTCATATGCCGAAATCGCGGATTTGCCCCGGGAGATCCAAGCGTTTCGTTCAATGGATGAAGCGATTAAATGGATCGATGGAAAATAGAGAGGAGCACGTTAACAATGGTCTTCAGCTAACCTCGATCTTCAGCAGATGCGATTTTAATTAAATAGGGATTTAGAAGAGAGGATAAAAAATATGGTGCCGGATTCAGTGATTATTACTGCCAACGCATGCCAGATTGCAACGACACTCATTTCCCTGTCGGCTTATCTGCCCCAGTGGATCAAGATTATTCAGACACGATCTAGCGTAAACATATCCATTCATTCCTGGTGCCTGTGGTTCATTTC
>JAHJRK010000099.1 GCA_018830925.1 Pseudomonadota bacterium | reverse complement strand
GCCAAAAAACTGGAAGCCCGTACGGTGATGATCAACATTGAAGGCTCGGAGTGTAAACAAATTCAGAGGCTTTCAGAGCTGATTACCCAAATTGGATTCAGGGATGTTTTTGTCCCCTTAACCCGAAATCCGGTCTTTGTCTATGCCGAAAAGGCCGGATGCCATCCCTCCTGTGTCATTCCCACAGCTATCATCAAAGCTGCGGAAGTGGCGTTGGGATTGGCTTTGAAGTGCGATGTTGTCATACGGTTTAAATCATGAGGAAAAGGCGCATCCATGAAATGTGATCCCGATTTGGAAATCAAGAATAATGTTGTGGAATTCAGGAATAATAGCGGAATTTCCAGCGCATTAACGGAGCGTCTACTAAAAAAGTGCCAGAAACAAGGGATCTCCGCGATCTTCCCGTTTCCTATTGAAAAAATTATTGTGAAGGACTGGGTCAACCTGAAATGTCGCTATGGGTGCAGTATGTTTGGAACGAGCTGGTGCTGCCCCCCGGCGACCCCGGAACCGGAAAAAGCCCGCGCGATTCTCTCGGAATACACCACAGCGCTTTTGTTGACCGGTACACGGAAATGCGCCGATTTTTATCTGGATAACTGTAGAAAAAGATCGGGCATGGTCCGGTTCTGGAAAGGCATCGTGAGTACAGAGAGGCTTTTGTTTTTAGAGGGATATTATAAGGCTTTTTCGCTGGTCAGCGGGGTCTGTTCGCTCTGCAAGAAATGTACATATCCCGACCCATGCCGATTTCCACAGGAAAAGCGGCCGGTGATAGAATCTTTTTCCATAGATGTCATCGGAACACTGCGGAATCTCGGCGGTACATCCCGTGTTGCAATCAACATGGCGGATTTGTTCAACTATTACGGGATCATTCTGTTGGAGTAATCTATGGAGTTAATTTAGTCAATTATTACTGGTATGGTATTCGTCGTGAACGCCTTTGTTTTATTGCTGAATGAAATTCATTATTGACCTGTCAATGTAAATTGTGTACTAGCCCAAAATAGCTGTTTTTATTCCGCCAAATTCGAATGAAAGGAGGTGCTGCGAGTTTTTTTACACAAGATGTATGAATGTCGCCTTAGATAGAACATAACACGCAAGAAAGGAGTAAACTTATGGCAAAGAAAATGTTGATAGACGCGTATCGAGGAAAAAGAACCGAAGCTGCTCCATGGGTGCCTTATGCAGGAGTGCATTGCGCCTTTATAATCAACGAACCCGCAGACAAATTTCTTCAGGATCCCGAGCTCCTGGCCAAAGGCGTTGTGGCTACTGCCAAGCGATATAAGGCCGACGGTATTCCGTTGCTGTTTGATCTGTCGGTGGAGGCCAATTCTGTGGGATGCGATCTGAAATGGTGGCCCGACAACGTGCCGTCAGTAGTGACCCATCCATGCTCAAACAAAACACCGAAAGAAGCCGGTCTTAAACTTCCGACCAAAGATTCCGGTCGATGGCCGGTTATTTTCAAGGCGGCCAAAATTGCCAAACCGCAGTTGGCAGATCTGGACTGCGCGCTGATAGGGGGTTTTTGCGGTCCCCTGACGCTAGGGGCTCATCTGGCCGGTGTGCGCCTTTTTACAGATGTTTACAAACACAAGGAATTCGCGGCGGAAGTCTGTAAATTTGCAGGGGAAGTCGGTGCCAGAGCCGCGGAATTCTACGCTGAAATGGGATGCGATATCATCGCGAGCATAGATCCGGTGGCCTCCCAGATCAGACCGGAAACCTTCAGTGAATACGTCACCCCTAACAGCCAAGCCGCAATCAAGGTCATTCATGATGCCGGTATTACCTCATCCTTCTTTATTTGCGGCGATGCCACCAAGGTCATGGAGGAAGTCTGCCAGATCGGAACCCACGGCTTTGCCGTAGATGAGCAGATGAACATGAACTTCATCCGCGACCTGGCCCGCAAATACGGCAAAGGCTTCGGCGGCAACCTGAAGCTGACCCTCGCTCTGAGCCTTGGACTTCTGTCTTCGCGCGAGGACGCTATCGTCAGCCTAGCTGCAGGAGGTCAGCATGGATACACCTTCGCACCTGGGTGAGACATGCCTTACGATGTTCCGGTGGAACATATGGACCAAGCAATCGAAACCAGAGATTGGTACAATCAGTACTATGCCAAATATCCGGCAGGTCTCTAAGAACAAACCCGCTCAAAAGACTCTTTAAAGGAGGGTTTAAGCCATGGCAGATATGATAAATATTGATGTTTTAACCCTGGACAGCGTTCAATGTGCGGCCTGCGGCTATATGATGGAATCAATCGCGGCCCTGCCCAAAGACGTCCAGGAAATGATCGTTTACAAGGAGTGGTCAATCAAACACAAGGCCGGGGTGGGCAAGTTTATGGAGCTTAAAGGCAGAGTGCTTCCCACCATCTGCATCGAAAGGGACCTGGTTTTTGAAAGCATCATTCCTCAATACGAAGAGCTTATCGATGAAATGGCCAAACGCGCTCCCAACGAGGCCATTCGTAAGCGGATTATGTCGCTACGGGAAGTCGGTTTTCAGTTTGACAAGCTTCAGGAGAACCTTGCCAAGGCCGGCTCCGGCATGCATACCCGCACGGATTCTTGATACAGCGCTGATCTAAAGCAGGGCGAGTTTGTGCCCTGCCGTTTTAAGGACAACGGGGGGTGTGAGGATTAATCTCCTCATGCCTCACGCTGTTTTATCGTGGTTGCGTATCCGGAAATGAGTACCATGAAGGTGATGGAATTGAAGCTCCCCGCAGCAAGCAGCGAAGAATGCGCTCGCTGTTTCGGTTCAGTCATCAAGCCAGGGGTTGTTCGTGATCGATGATATTGAAAAACTTCAAAAGATTTTAATCGAAGAGGGATTGCCCCAGACAGACAGGGCGCTTTTTGGCCTGAAATGCCCATATTGCGGCAAATC
>JAHJRK010000005.1 GCA_018830925.1 Pseudomonadota bacterium | reverse complement strand
TATTGTAATACAGGTAGCATATTGTCAGGAAAAAAGCGGACAGGATGCTGTCAAAAACATAATGCCTCTGATGCAGGCTTAAAGAATAAATCACAACCGACACAAAGAACAGGATGAATGTCCAGTATATGAAGGTTATACCCTTACTTCTCATTTTAAACTCCGCATAATATCAGGTGGATTCGGAAATACCTTTATTCAATATCTATAGGATTTAAAATGAAATATCAAGGCTCGCCTCAAAGCGCGGACGGTTTCGCTTCAGGTACAATGAAGAAGATGTATTCGGATATTTAAGATATTGAGGAAAAAGTGTTTTTTCCTCTTGAACTGATCTGACATTACTGCAATACTAAATTTCGACAGCTTCGCAAAAAGTCATTCTGCTGTGTTGCGCTTCATCCCCGCCCTGTTGAATTCTCGCTGCGCGAGACGGCAGAGCCGATTCAACAGGGTGAATCATTGCAGCGTACTTATCTGTACGCTTCATTCCTCAAGATTCGCGCGACTTGCATAATGATCTTTTTACTTTGCCGTCTTAATCTCGCCTTTTTCCCGAGCTCGTTAATTTTAAAGATTTGCGTAAAAATATTTATTTTGCACTGAAAACTGGAGACCAACTGATGTCCGACAACAAAGAGTATATAGGCTTTGCCTGCGCATACACGCCGCTCCCTGTAATATATGCCGCGGGATACACGCCTTACCGCATTCTTCCCATGGGTGATTCACCAGACCGGGCAGGCCATATTCTGCACGACAATCTTTGTCCCCATATAAAAAGGATCCTTGACCGGGCAATAAACAACGACCTTCCGGATCTGGCCGGAGTTGTCTTTATGAACAGTTGCGATGCAATGCGGCGCCTGGCAGACGCGTGGCATCATATCCGGCCTGATGATAATATGATTCTTCTCGATCTTCCTGTCACAGCAGATGAACTTTCAGTATCGTTTTTTACAGGTGAAATAAAAAAGTTAATTGATGCCGTTTCGGAATGGGGCGGCAAAAAGACCGTAACTGCTGAAATCGAATACGGAATTCTCCTTTATAACCAGATTTCCGATTTTATGAATGAACTGACTGAGAAAATATATGCCGGAGAAAAGAATACGAACATCTCTGTTCTGCAGGAACTGTTCAACAGGTCAGTGACCGGATCTCCCATTACATTCATAGAAGACGCGAGAAAGCTTCTTTCTGAAAATACACAGGGAAAAGCAACGAATGAAGGAGTTCCTGTCTTTCTTTTCGGGCATCTTCTTCCTGATCCGGAGGCATTCCTGCTTTTTGAATCATGCGGTGCAAAAATCATCGGGGATGACCTTTGCACCGGTTCACGCTTTTTTAACCCTGTTACAACAGATGGTAAAAAAGGCCTGGTAGAAAGCCTTGCGGAAAGCCTTCTTCTTCGTCCACCCTGCGCAAGAACAATTGACAGCACGATACCTGGCAAAATCGGTAATATTTTGATTACAAAAGCAAAAAAGTCCGGCGCCCGTGGCGCGATAGGCCATGTCGTCAAATTCTGCGATCCGTATCTTTCCCGTCTGCCTTCAATCCGTGAGGAATTCCAGAAAGCCGGAATGCCTTTGCTTGTTCTTGAAGGAGACTGCACGCTGAGGTCAATAGGCCAGCAACAGACAAGAATAGAGGCTTTCATTGAAATGCTTAGTAAGTAAGAAATAATTCCTGCGTTTTTCTGCCCCTCAAGGGGGTACTGAAAAGAGCGGCAGGAAATTATTTCGTAAACTTACTTACACCCCTCAAGGGGGTACTGAAAAAAGTCCCGTTTATCGGGGTGAGATGAAAAAGAGGAAATAAGATATGATGCTCCAATATTTTAAAGATCTTGAATCGGGAATCGCTGCAAAAATCAAAGAGAATCCCGACAGCCCTAATGCAAGAAAGAAGTACGCGCTTGAAGTCACACGGCTTGGAACCAGGCTCTATTCCGGAGAGAACAGCGTTGCGTGGTGCGGTGTTACGGCGCCTTTTGACCTTCTTTCAGCCATGGGCATAACCTCCTGTTTTGTCGAATTCATCGGAGCAATGCTTGCTTCAACAGGCGCCATAGGTACTTTTCTGGATCATGCGGAACATTCGGGATATGCCGCGGATATCTGCGGGTATCACCGTTCCGTGCTGGGATCGGCAAAACAGGGCCTCATGCCGGTTCCCGATTTTCTGATTGCCACAAGCTGCCCGTGCTCAGGAGGGCTGGCCGTGATGGAAAATCTTGCCGGAATATTCAAGAAAGACCTTTTTGTTTTACACGTTCCGCAGGACGAATCGGAAAAAAACGTAAAATACCTTGCCGATCAGATTAAGCAAATGGCGGGGTTCGTATCGGCTCATACGGGAAGGCCTATAGATGAAGCGGCTCTTCGCAGGGCAATTGAAAATACGAACATGACAAGAGAAATAATGAAAGAAGTATTTGAGCTGGCAAGCCATGTTCCTTCCCCGACAAACGGTCATGATCTCTCCAATTTCGGAATCGTGATGGCACTTCTTCTCGGAACCGAAGCGGCTGTCGAAATATCAAAGGCTTACCGTGATGAATTTGCAGCAAGAAACCTGGAGCTGAAACCCGGTATGCCCGGCGAAAAATACCGGCTTATGTGGATTCAGAACAGGATCCAGTTCAAGAATCCTCTCGACATGCTTTTAAGGGAACAATACAGAGCCAACATTGTTGTTGACGAACTTAACAGTATAACGTGGGAACCGATTGATCCTGATGATCCTTATATGGGTCTTGCCCGAAGAGCTATTTCAATTCCTTTCAACGGAAATATCAGGCGCCGGGTTGATCATTTACAGGAACTCGCCTTATCGTACAAAATCGACGGAGCAATCAATCCCTGTCACAGGGGGTGCAGGCAGGGTGCGGGGGCAAGAGGGCTGATAAGCGAAGGCCTCAAGGAGATTGGAATTCCGGTTTTAAACCTCGAAGTCGATGTCGTTGATCCGAGAGATTTTGCAGAAGGGCAGCTTTCGACACGGATAGAAGCTTTCTTTGAGATGCTTGACGCGAGAACCTGACGGCTTTTTACGAGTCCATCATTATTGACAATTATTATTATTTCCGTTAGGTTGCGTCCGTAATCGATGACTCTTTCTCATGAAAATTAGCGGCTCTACCAGGATAATGCCATGATAATTGGTCTGGATGTCGGAGGAACGCACACTGACGTCGTCCTTCTCGGAATAAACGGGATCGAAAGGGAGATTAAAGTTCCTACAGACGAATCCGATCTCTTCAATTCCGTCCTCACAGGCCTTAAGAAAATTACAGACAATATCGACCCGTCAACAATCGACCGCATAGTCCTCAGCACAACACTTATTACAAATGCCGTTGTTCAGAATAAAATACCCGAAGTTGGAATGATAGTCTCTGCAGGGCCGGGTATTGATCCGGAATATTACCGAACGAACCGTTTCTACTATCCTGTTTCCGGCTCAATTGATCACAGGGGAAGAGAGATTGAACCTATTGACAGGAATGAAATTGAGAAAATTGCGTGGGACTTGAAAAATGAAGGGATCAGATACGTTGGAGTGGTCGGCAAGTTTTCAGTCCGGAACCCATCTCATGAGCAGAATATTTCAAGAATCCTCGGAAATTTTTTTGATAAAATATTTGCAGGACACAGGATCTCAGGAAGCCTTAACTTCCCG
>JAHJRK010000098.1 GCA_018830925.1 Pseudomonadota bacterium | reverse complement strand
TCAAAGCATAGATAAGAGTCAGGTTGATAGCCGGATACAGCAGCTAAAGTTGTTCAATTTATAATCATAGCGTTACAAGAAATATTAGATACCCCGCCCGCTCTGCGGCGGGGAGCTTCATTATTTAGTTTCCATCCGGAAATGGTTCTTTTAAGCGATCTCGGCATCAATCTGCGGGATTTCTTGTGCGACATACTATGCGTATGTTTTAAGGGCAATCCCCTGATTTCTTTGAGATTGCCCAAAATTAGTTTCCGGATGGATACTATTTAGTTGAAATCGGCCGTATCGGATGATAGGAAATGTTACATAAAATAAGTCCTTATAACAAAGTATAATTTTATTCTGGAGATTGATATGGACAACTGGACATTCGGGTTTACGATGATCATTGTCGGAATGGGAGGCACGCTCGCAGTTCTCGCGCTTTTCGCAGTGCTCATGGTTCTTATTAAAAAGATTTTTCCGTTCGTGGAAGAAGAAGTGAAATAGATTGCATTATAAACAAAGGACTATCTCGTAAAAATCCTCAAAAAGCTCATTGAGTGAGTATCTTTAGACTTTTTACGAAACAATCAAAGAGAGGTTTTGCAATGTTCGATGCGATTTTGAGCGGATTAAGCGGTCTTGGAGCAGGTTTTGTCAATATGCACTGGTCCAACCCGGTTATGATTGCGGCTGGATGCCTTCTTCTTTATCTGGGTATAAAAAAAGATGTAGAGCCGCTTCTGCTTGTGCCCATAGGGTTCGGAGCCATTCTGGTCAATATTCCTCTTGCGGATCTGATGGGAGGAGAGGGCTTCTTAAGAACAATTTATAATATGGGTGTAGCCAATGAATTGTTTCCTCTTCTCATTTTTATAGGAATAGGCGCGATGACGGATTTCGGGCCTCTCCTGGAAAATCCGAAGATATTTCTATTGGGCGCAGCCGGGCAGTTCGGTATTTTTCTAACCATCGGCCTTGCCCTCTTTTTCGGCTTTACAAAACTGGATGCCGTTGCTATCGGCGTAATCGGCGCCTGTGACGGTCCGACGGCAATCTATGTGACGGCAAAATATGCTCCGCATCTTCTGGGAGCCGTATCAGTCGCCGCATATTCCTATATGTCTCTCGTTCCGATAATCCAGCCTCCTATCATGAGGTTGCTTACTACCGAAAAGGAACGGAAGATCAACATGGATACCGACACCCGGCCGGCATCTAAAACGGCCAGAATCGTTTTTCCTATAGTCATCACGATTGTCGGAGGGTTCATAGCTCCAAAGGGCCTGCCTCTTCTTGGAACAATCATGCTGGGCAATCTTATGAAAGAATCCGGCGTTGTGAGTCGGCTCGCAAAAGCTTCCGAGAACGAAATTGCCAATGTCGTGACGCTGTTTTTGGGAATTTCAATCGGGGCCTCAATGTCCGGACCGCTTTTTTTAAAGCCGCAAACTCTTCTTATCCTGGCTTTCGGTTTCTTTGCTATCTGTCTTGATACGGTCTGCGGTATTCTGTTCGGAAAGCTCATGAACGCTATGACAGGCGGAAAGATCAATCCGCTTATCGGCGCCGCCGGCATTTCAGCCTATCCTATGGCAGCGCGGGTTGTACAAAAGGAAGGCCAGAAATACAATAAGTTCAATTTTCTCCTTATGCATGCGGTGGGCGCAAACACCGGAGGGCAGGTCGGCTCTGTAATGGCCGCTGCCATCATGCTGTCTGTGCTGCAAGGAATGGGCCTCATTCCGTAAAGAACGGCGATATTATGTTCCTCTGGGTCATTTGCATTAAGCAATCATGATAGAAAAATATTTTTCTCTTTTATACGATGCGGCGGGACGGCATAAACGCCTGATCGCGTCGATTATCCTTTTGATTATAATCGCTTCGGCTTTTGGTGTTAAGTTTATTCCGTTTTCCAGCAGCGTGGAATCTATGCTTCCGGCAGACAGCGAGATAATCCGGGACATGAAATTTTTACGGGAGTCAGCCTTTTCGGGAAAAATAGTGCTCTCGTTGAAAATTAAATCGCCGGGACATTCTCTGGATGAGCTGATTTTAGAAGCGGACAGACTTGCTCAAAACTTAGGAAAACCCCTGATAAGCAAGGTTGAATCAGGCGCTGCCTCTGAAACAATTAGGGATGAAACGCTCCTGTTCATGCGTTATGCGCCGCAGCTTGTTGCCGAAGACGACCTCGACCTGATTGAACAGCAATTAACCCCGGAAAGAGTAAAAGAAAACTTAAGCCGCGTATACCGGCAGATGCTTTCGCCGGCAAGCTCCTTTCTGGAGCCGGTTTTGCGCGCTGACCCGCTTGGAATTTCCTCTGTAAGCCTTAAAAATCTGCTTAATCTTTCGGGAGCATCGGGTTATGAAATTAATTTTACCGATAACCATTTTGTTTCACGCGACGGCATGCATCTCATGCTGATACTGGATACGCCGGTTGATATAACAGATTCCGGCGGTTCGAGGGAATTGATCGGATATCTGAACGGTAAAATATCAAAACTTCCGGATTATATTTCCTGTGATATAATCGCCGGGCACACCCATGCAGTAAGTAATGAAGATGTTATAAAGAGAGATATCGCCATAACCTCCGTTACCGCATCAATCGCTTTCATTTTGATATTTCTTTTTAATTTTCGCGATTATCGTGCCGTGATATTTTTTCTTATCCCGATGTTTTCAGTTCTGATCTCCATGAATATTTCAGCGCTGGTATTCGGGAAGCTTTCCTATTTCGTTGCCGGCATGGGCGCAGTGATTATCGGAATTGCGGATGATTACGGCATACATGTTTATACTGCTATGCGAACATCGGGCCGTGTTGATGTGGTTAAAGAGGTGGTAAGGCCCCTTGTAATTGCTGTCCTGACGACCATGAGCGTATTCGGCGCCTTCTTCTTTTCAAATGTGGCGGGCTATCATGAACTCGCGTTTTTTGCGATTGTAAGCATCCTTCTCTGCCTCGGATTTGTTTTATTCGTATTTCCATACATTATTGCAGCCCGACCTCTGGCCCTTCCTGAAAGACATCAGCCGGTTAAACCCGCGTTTTCAGTTCCGGATGGTATAAAGATTCTAATCTGGGCGATTATTACGGGAATTCTGACATTATCTGCTTTTAATGTGAAATTCGACAATGATGTTCAGCGCCTTGATGGAGCTGGTCCGGCAATTGTGCAGACTGAAAATGAATTCCATCGGGTTTGGGGGGGTAAGCATCAGCCGGCATTTTTTGTGGTAAGCGGGAGGACGGAAGAAGAGACTCTTAAATTAAACGAAAAAATTTATGCAAGGGTAGTGCAAATTGCCGGCAAAGATGTTCTTTCCAGTATTGCCCCCGTCTTTCCTTCAAAAGAAACCCGTATGGCAAATGAGTTGCGCTGGAAAAATTTCTGGCAGGCAGACCGTATTGAAAAGACCCGCAATCTGATTAAAGAACAGGGGAAAATTTATAATTTTTCAGATAAGGCTTTTGAGCCGTTTTTTAATAATTTAAATCCGTCCCGGTCAGCAAGTGATAAATTGCCGGAAATTTCGTTTCTTAACCGTATTAAAGAGAGGTTTGTTCATAAAAATGACGAGGAATTCCGGGTTATCTCATTTTTCCCGGACAGCAGGGAATATGTCTCCGTCATGAATAATATTGCAAAGAACCACCCCGGAACCTTTATTGTCTCCCGCCGATCTTTTTCAGACAGAATTTCATTGGCGGTTTCGCGAGAGGTTCTCTTCCTTGCTTCGGTTGCCGGGGTTCTGATCATGGCGCTTACATTTTTGTTTCTTAAAAATTTAAAACTCACCGTTATTACAATTGCGCCTGTGGCTAGTGCTATTGCTGCCGTACTGGGGGGATTTTCTTTTCTCAACATCTCCCTGACCGCTCCTGCAATTATTGCAGCCATGGTGGTGGTGGGGCTTTGCATAGATTACGGAGTATTCATGCTTTACAGTTATCACCATCAACTTAATACAGGTACGGAAAAGGCTGTGTGGGTTTCGGCTTTAACTACAATTGTCGGCGCGTTATCACTTCTGTTCGCCCGCCATCCGGTGCTCTTTTCAATCGGCCTGACGCTCACAATGGGCCTTATAGCAGGTTACCTGGCAGCACAGTTTGCAGTTCCCGCTTTGTACAGGATGTGGATGGGAAAGAAAGCAAAATAGAGCATTTGACTTTTTTGCGAGATCGTCAATTCTGATGAACTCGTAATAAGTCCGGATTCCGGTTTTTCTTAACGGCATCTCTCCTCCTCTAAAAGCCTTTGTAAAACTTTTGTAAAACTCCGAATACTGCTTTGCAATTACACTCCTTTTCACCTAAAGGTCGGGTTTGATTATAGATGAAGCTTTAAAAAAACCTTATTGAAGGAGCGTTAACTGTGCAGTACACAATATTTGATACACCCCTCATAAAAACTCTGATTAGATGGCTTTCCCTGTTTATCCTCAAAATATCCGGGTGGCGTATCGAAGGTTGTTTGCCGGAAATTCCAAAGATAGTTCTGATCGCGGCCCCGCACACATCCAACTGGGATTTTCCGATCACATTATTCATAGCCTTTGCCGTTAAAGCCAAAATATACTGGATGGGAAAAGATGCGTTATTCCGATTTCCCTTTGGAACGTTATTCAAGTGGCTGGGAGGCATACCGGTTGACCGTTCCAGGTCAAACAATATTGTCGATCAGATGATCCGTAGATTTTCCGATAATGACAGACTGATTGTGACAATTCCGCCATCCGGAACCCGCAAAAAAGTCATGAAATGGAAAACAGGATTCTATTATATTGCAAGAGGAGCCGATGTTCCGATTGTTCTGGCATATCTTGACTATCGAAGAAAGGAAGGCGGGTTTGGACCTGTTTTCATTCCAACAGGAGACATTGAGTCTGATATGAAAGAGATCAGAGCCTTTTATTCAGGCATTCACGGAAAGAATACGGTAACGGAAGAACCGTTTTTCGTAAATCCCGTCTGTATAGAAAAACCGAATGAAATGATTACACCGTAACTCCCGGCCTCCTGTTTGAAAGTATCCTGAATCTTCAACAGCGAGCGCATTCTCCGCCGAAGGTCCCGCCAGCGGCACGTCCGCCAATCTTTATGGCGGATATGGCGGGTGGACTTGCCGCGGGGAGCTTCAATAAAAACTTTTCCCCGAAGGCAGCAAGTAGATTTACTCCCATTTACCCTGATTCTGGTCAAAAAAAAATCTTAAGGGATCGGCGGCACGTATAGGCAGGACATATCACATTGTTCAGAATTACTGCCCCGGCAAAAGGCATTGACAGTCAGCTATATGTCTGATAATTTTTAAAAGAGTTACAATTGATTCTCGGATTCAGCATTATAGGACTGATTTTCTCTCTGCTGTAATTGCAGATTTAATTCCTATCCGTATGAAAAGCGCGAAAAGGAAATTATCATGCCCGGTAATAATGATATCGATCAGGTCAGGGAGATTATCCGGTTATTCCTGAAATCGAAAAAAATATTGAAGCTGTACCCTCCCAACAACCCCCTGTGTGTCAACATTACGGATGCATGTTTCGCCAAGTTTGTCGAATTCTTCAATTTCAGTGAAAAACTGAGCCTTCAGATAAGTCAGAACGACATATTCTATGATTCCGAAGCCGTCTATTCCAATCCTGAGAAGGAGGATAACCTCGCACTTTTTTTCTTTAAAGACGGTTTGAGGGAAATCACCTTTAAAAGGGAACTGTCACGGGAGGATATGGATGATTTTCTCAAAATCATATCTTTTGATTTCGGCCGCGATGAAGTGGACGATGATATAGTGACGCTGTTGTGGGAAAAAGATTTCCAGAATATACAGTACATTGTAGATGAGATCACCCTTTCCGATGAGGAAGATTACGAAACACGGGCGGTTGCGGAAATAGAGGAGAAGAGCGCCGACGAAGATAGTCTTATGAAGGCATATGAAGACATATTAAAGGATGGCGGGTTGGTTAAGGAAGTGGAAATGGCCTCCCTGACGGATAAAGACATGCAGGATCTGGCATGTGAATTCGAAAAGGATAAACCCGACAAGACGGGAAAGCTGGTTGAAATTCTGTTTGAAATGTTTTTGCTGTCCGAAACAGAGGATGATTTTGACGATCTCGCCGGCTTCTTCGCCGGTATGATTGAATATGTATTGAGCAGGGGTGAGATTGACACCGCCACCGGCATACTCTTGAAGCTGAATCACCTGAAAGACGCGAAGGGCATTTCGGATGAAATCAGAGATTGCTCAAAAAAAATTCTTGTAAATATAAGCACGGAAAAAATCATAAAGCTTCTGGGAAATATACTGGACAGCAGTCCTAAGATAAAGGATAAAAAAATAGAGGATTTTATCAAATGCCTTGATGTGAAAGCTATTCCGCACCTTATAATGATACTCGGAGAGCTGAAGAAAATTCACTCCAGAAAGCTGGTTGTTGAAGCGCTTGTAATCCTGGGCAGAAAAGACATGGTCTCACTTGCGGCAAGGTTGAACGATTCCCGCTGGTATGTGGTAAGAAATATCATATATGTCCTGAGAAAGATCGGGGACAGGAAAGCGGTGAATTATCTTTTAAAGACCGTTAAGCACGGCGATGTCAGAGTAAAGAAAGAAGTAATAAGGGCTTTCGGGGAACTCGGGGGGGCCGGAGTGATTAAGGCGTTGCAGAATTGCCTCGACGATCCTGATATTCAGATAGAGTCGGCCGCGCTGATGGAGCTCGGCAGTATCGGGTCTGATGTTGCAAAGCGCATTATTTTAAACAGGATTGCAGGCAGGGATTTCGGAGCAAGAGATTTTGAAGAGAAGAAGAAATATTTCGAAGTAATTTCAAAATGGAAAGATAAAGAGGTTTGCGCCTTCATGTCTGACATTGTCAGGAAAAAAACTTTTTTCGGCAGAACCAGGAATTATGAAAACAGGGCATGTGCCGCATACTGTCTCGGGCTTATCAGAAACAAGGAGTCTCTTCCGCTTCTATACCAGTACAGGAATGACGGCAACAAATTGTTCAATGAGTTTGTAACTGAGGCTATAAAGCAGATCGAGCATGAACAATAATCAGGAAAAAGAGATTAATCAGACGGCCAGAGATTTGCTTAACCAGCTTTCGGCTCTTCTGCGCAACTCCCAGGTACACGATACCGGCAATGAGGCGGTCATTTCGGGCATTGACAGGCTCGTATCTGTCGTGAATGAGCTTATCGATAATTTGCTATCTGTAAGGTTAATACTTAGAGGCGAATATTTTTATTTGAATGACTTGCGCATAAGATATTCCATGGAACATCTTCTCAACTTTGATTTTCTCATAAGGGAATTCAAAAAACGGGAACTGGGCAGCGTGATCTTCAGTAGCAATGTGGGCCATGAAGATATAAAAACTTTTATCGGGGCTTTCATCTCTTCCTCCTTTTCCCAAAAACCGTTTGACGCAATAGAAAAAAAGATGTCTGTGGTTCAATCTGTTGCAGTTGAAAAGCTGATGAAAATAGCCGAAACGAGATCCTTTGATCCGAGGAAGATGGTCAGGAAGACTTATTTTAATGCAGTAACATGCGCTGCCGGCATAATCAGTAAGATTCGTGCCGGAGAAAGAGCAAGCTTGAAAACGGCCAAAAGAATTGTAACATTGGTGGTTGACCAGATAGTTGAAGAAGAGCAGTTGCTGCTGGGAATGACGGCGATAAGAGACTACGATGAATATACATATCACCATTCAGTGAATGTGAGCATTCTTTCTGTGGCACTGGGACAGCGGCTGGGTTTGGACCGCAAAACGCTGACCGACCTTGGTATGATTGCTTTATTCCATGACATAGGGAAGATAAATGTTCCAAATGAAATCCTCAACAAACCCGAGAGTTTTAATGATGAGGAATGGAAGATTATCAGAAAGCATCCCTTCTGGGGAGCTAAAGTCTTATTGAATCTGAGAAAGACTGATGAGTTTTCGATAAAGGCGGCTATAGTTGCGTTTGAGCACCACCTCAATTACGACCTCAGCGGTTATCCCAAGATCCGCAAGCGATTTGAGCTTGATCTGTTCAGCAGGCTAATATCGGTGGCCGACTGGTATGATGCCATAACATCTGCAAGGGTCTACACGAGGACTCCATTGCCTCCAGACAGAGCTCTTGCGGTCATGCTTGAGAATTCCGGAACCAGGCTGGATCCTCTCCTGCTCAAGTTTTTCATAAACATGGTCGGGATCTTTCCAATAGGCACGATTGTCATACTGAATACGAAAGAGCTGGGTTTTGTAAGCGGAACCAACCAGCTTTTTTTGAAAAGGCCGAAGATTACGATCATTATCGACAGAGACGGTTACAGAGTGGCGGGAACAACGGTTGATCTCACAGAAAAAGATGAGAAGGGTGAATATATCCGGACAATCATCAAAACGGTAAAT
>JAHJRK010000004.1 GCA_018830925.1 Pseudomonadota bacterium | reverse complement strand
TTAACTTGTTCATTTACTTTTTTAGCAAACTTTGTTACTTTTTTCATGGCGTCCTCCTTTTATGTGTACGGTTCTTGTTTGGTAACTTAACCATATCACATCTCGGAGGACGCTTTAATTGTTTCCTAAGATAAAGGTCTCGCTCAAAAGCACAGCAAGCCCGGTGATTTTGTCCTACGCCCGGAATTATTTGCCTCGTCTCTATTCCTTGCCGATCCAGTTTTGCCTTTTGTCACCAGCCACTTTAGGTTCCCTGTTTCTTTCTTGCGGCCTTTACCCAGCCTTAAAAAGCGGGGCTTGCGGAAAGCAGACCAGTCAAACATTTGACACTTATCGACAAATTCCCGGCAGATTAGGAAAGCCTGGCAGGGAGTCTTCCCTGCCGTTAAACAAAACATCTATTCTTAGATTTTTTAAGTATTAATCCGGGAAGTTGTATGTCACGATTTATATCAGCTTTCCGTCATAATAAAGTTTTGCCTATGAATCCTGATACCCCGATACCGGATTCTTTGAAATGGCACTTATCTTGCTTCTTTCAAGTGTATGCTGGTTTTTGATTCTTTTTCAAGATGAATGGATAATTTGTAAACCACAAGGACACGAAGGTTTTTATTGCATAAAAAATGAGAGTTAGACGGTTTTCAAGGAATTTAAAGGTTGATGTTTCCAATATATTATACAAACAAGATTGATACTTTCTCGGCTCCACAGGGATTGCAACCCGTGCGCACAAACTTTAACGAGCTTTTTTCGGTCAGCCTGACTGATGCCCTGCTTAAAAATACGATGCAGT
Source organism: Pseudomonadota bacterium (assembly GCA_018830925.1). Taxonomy (GTDB): domain Bacteria; phylum Desulfobacterota; class Desulfobacteria; order Desulfobacterales; family RPRI01; genus RPRI01. The sequence continues at coordinate 2,893 of JAHJRK010000004.1, read as the reverse complement.
ATGAAAAATGGGAAGCGATCCGGCAAAAGGATCCTTTAAGGGCGGGCGAAATTGCCGGGATGGTTCTGGAACGTCACGATTATGTTGCCGGTAAAGCCCCGGTTAACGAGCAGGGCCGGAAGCATTTTGATCACCTCACCGACAAGCTAAAAGATGAAGGCATCTATCTATACAACAGTCATCAGTTCAAGACCCAGATTTTTAATGAAACTAACACTTACAATCAGCACGCTACAACAGCCGAAATCAATGAACCGAAAACCATACGTGCGATTGAAAGCCCAAAAACACCCGACTTCAGGGATCGATTCAACAACAAGGACTGTTATGAATTTCTTGCCGGAATTTTGGAAGACAACGGGATCGCCTACTACGGAAGCAATGGAATCGGCAACGCTCTGATAGACCAGGCTCGAAGCCTTGGGTTGACCCTTAACTCCTTTTTAACCGGAGAAGGGATAACGCGGCTTCTTTGTGATAATCCTGTAAAGATTAACATCCCCAGGGTGACAAATACATCCTTTGATAAAATTTGGAACAAAATCGAACCGCACTTAAAAAAAGGAGCTATTCTTTCTTTTTCTTCCCAGCCATTTGGACACACCGGCATTATAGACCGGAAAAACGGACAATGGGTTTATATCAACTCAAGCGGGGTGCCATATGACAGGAAAACGTACCGGGTGATTGAAGAGGACCTGAAACATGAAATACGTGGACGGCTCCAGCAAGCGGACCGGCAGGAAACCTTTTTAGGTATCACTCTTGGTTCCGTGGACCGTGATTTGGCCGCGCAGTTTGAAAATTCTCCTCTGATAGCCGGAAACAGGGTTAAAGACATCGATCTGTTTCAGGTTACGTAAACGGCACAATATATTCTTTAATCCCTTTCTCCAATTATTTCAATTCCGGGAATATCGTCTTTCATTATATATTTCGCCATATAGCGGAGTTTCCTGGTTATTTCCTCAAGCTTGCCGGCTTGCTTTTGTATTTCAAGTAATTTCTCATACTGCGGGTCATCTTTAGCCTTATTCAATAACACCATTTCGGAATATCCTGAAATCACCGTAATCGGCTGGCTTAATTCATGACAAATCAATCTGGTTGTCTCAAGGAAACCCTGGAGTTTTGATAGATAAGCTTTATCCTCCTCCGCTCTTTTAAGCTCGCTTATGTCTATAGCAATGCCCTGGATACCAATAAATCCACTTGAGTCCATATTTTTTTTTAATGCTTTAAATTCTTTAACGGTAGTACAATAAAATTTAAAATATATCTCTTTTTGATTCTTCGTTAACAACCTCAATTCAATAGGTTCGATATTCCCATCAGCAGTCCGCCACTCCTTGATCCATTCGGAAGCCTTTTCCTTATCGGCATTATAAACAAGGTCCGGCAGATATTTTCCGATGAGTTCTACGGGCTGGCAACCGTACCGTTTAACAGCACCACTGATATAAGTAATACGGCTATCATAATCAAAACGGTATATAATATCAGGGATAACGCTTAATACAGAACTAAGTCCCTCCGGAAAGGGCACACCTGCTGTTTCTGAATGCTCAGGCTTAATCAAATTGTTCTCCGACTCCATCTCTTTTTTCTTCATTTCAAACCTCCGGGAACTAATTTTCTTCAGCGCATGCTATACCGCTTATCGATCCGCCTTCAAACAAGGTCATTTTATACCCCCCTGTATCCGAAAATGCAACAGAAGATCAGATTTCTTCCGGGAATGGATTGATGAAAGTGGAATTGCCGGAACTGTTCAACAAATAGACATGGCTATTTAGTTTCCATCCGGAAATGGCTCTTTTGTGCGATCTCTGTGTCAATCTGCGGGATTTCTTGTGCGACGTACAAAGCGTATGTCTCCGCGCAATCCCTTGATTTACTTGAGCTTGCCCAAAATTGCCTATTTCCGAATTGGAAACTCACATGTGTCCAAATTTGATTTCCGGATGGACACTAAGTAGATATCATGCAGAAAAAAAGGCGGACTTTTTATGCTTAAAAAAACTTCTGGAACCAGCGGACCTGGCTATAAGGCCCCGGCAGTACATAAAATTTTCCAACTGCTGCGGGTCGTGGCTGAATCGCCCGAGATGCTCGGACAGACCGAGCTTGTACAGAAACTAGGATACAGCAAAAGCACGACTCATGGCCTGATTCATGCGCTGTTGAGAGAAGACGCCCTGGCCCAGGAACCTAATGGCCGCAGATTATACCTTGGTTCGGCGGTCACGGATCTGGCATTTGCAAACTGGAACTATCTTAAGATGGCTGAAATAACCCAGCCATTCATCAACGAAATAAGGGGACAAATCGGCGAAACCGTATTTTTGGGCGGGTTAATCCGCAAACGCGTCCTGATCATGACTTCTGCCGAAGCCGAAGAGCCGATAAAAATTTCAGCGCCGGCAGGCACCACTATCCCGCTTTTTGCCGGTGCGGTCGGTAAGGTGTTTCTTGCCGGGATCCGTACTGATCAGGTTAAACAGATGATCAGAGAAAAGGGGCTTCCGCGCTATACTCCCCGCACAATCGTTGATGAAGGAGAATATCTGGTCGAATTGGATCGGGTTCGGGACCTTGGTTATGCGATTGATGATGAAGAGTACATTCCCGGCATAAAGGCGGTAGCTGTTGCTCTGCACAACAGAAAGGGCCCGTCCCTTGCTGTATGGGTAGTGGGCTTATCCAATACCATGGACTCTGCAAAAATTCAGCAGATAATCGACGTTATCCTCAACACCACAAAAAAACTTCGTCTTGCACTTGAAGACTCCAAGTAATTATTGAAGCTTCCCGCATTTTCTCAAAATCTTTTTCGGAAAGGATATCATCCACAACGGACCTCATGATATCTTCCCGGGTCCCTTTCACCAAT
>JAHJRK010000097.1 GCA_018830925.1 Pseudomonadota bacterium | reverse complement strand
GCCGGTCAATTCCCCTGACAATTATATGATGCATAGCTCCAGGTGCATCTATTCGTGATTTTCTTGGCATGAATCCTGAGTATCATATCAATAAACATGAATCAAGTTTAATTGTTTAATACGTCCCCTATATATGCCCCTTTTCGGAAATCGCCTCCTGGAGAAAGACCTTCAGGGAATTCCAATTGCAATTGCCCTGGTCGGTGACAAATTTTTATTTATACCCTCATTTTTTAATAAACTCAATCAGTTCTGTATCAGTAGACATTTCCTTGATCATAGCCACTAGAGCCTGATTCAGCGAGTTTTTCCATGCTTCTAATCCGCCGTCCGTAGTATATGTTCCCCTATATGGCTTCGTAAAAAAACCTTTTTCTGTGGGTATGCAGCTAATCATTATTCTCACACCAGTATTAGCAGTTTGGTTAGTAAAAAAAAGGCGTTGCTGAACTCTATATGCAAAATTGTAGATACTTCCCTCAACGATGAAATCTGCCTTAACATCCGACGAAAAGGTGACACATTTGTGACCGTTTCTTTCCAATTCTTTTCTTATCAGATTGGCTACAGACGTTGTGATCGGTTGATCTAATACCAATATATGCACACCCACTTCTGCCACCCAAGCTGGATCGTTAACATTTCTGGTATCCCTAAATTCTTTGAAGGCAAAGGTTCTGGAAGGCACGCCACGCAATGGACTGCCCGTCTGCAATGTATTGATATCACATGTTTTAAAAGTATGGGTACATCCCGTAACTAATAAGATTGCGACCATTAATGCTATGATACTATGTGGGTAGTTGCTACGACCTTTCATCTTTCACCTCCTTACTTTAGGTATACAAAATCATAAGCCAGGGTTTGCCCGGCCTTTTCTAAAATCGCATCTAGTTCTCTTAATCCGTTTGCTTTATAATAATCAAGAGTATGCAGCTCATTGGATGACATGACTTCCAGTCGGTCCCAAATTATTTCCCCTGATCGCACATATGTCATTTGACCCTGAACGTGGATTTGGAGGCCAAAAGTATCACCAGCAAGGTGAGTAATGGAAATACTTTTAATGACCAAACGAATTACGGCATTATAACCTGCATCCGATAATTGGCGGTCGTCATTAATCTTGTTTTTTATATGGTCAACACGATCAAAGCAAGAAGCCTTCCTAAGGGGTGTGGTAAAAGCTTGAACAATTTTATCTTCAATGCTGCTTAAATCGATTTTGGTTCCTATTTCTTTAGCAGATGCACTGTCTGTGCGTGCCCTTTCTGCGGCAGTCCCTATAGCAACATAAGGCAATATAAGAAGAGGTGCGAGTACTACAATCGCAAGACCTAGACCGGCTGCGCCTGTACCTTCCTGGTGGGCAGGAGTTACATCAGGGGCGTTGGCTGAAGCAAAAATTGCCACTTTTTTGATGCTCGAAAGGCTTTTGCTCGTCAGATAAGTTTCCTGAGGAGGAGCCGATGCGCAGGAAACAAGGAGCAATGCCATGCAGATACATAGACATCGGCGCAATCGCATCTTCATCAAGGCATTCATCCTGGGAACACGGGTTGAATCGCTATATATAACTATAAACCAGCTGAGACTCATCTTTATATTTCCCTTCTTTTATGTGATCCTTCCTCAAAAGTTCAGATGCAGGCCCCCTCTGTATTACTTGGCACGTAGGTTTTGTGCCTGTTGATTGAGTTCATCGAGGAAGGCTTCAGTCCGTGGAATTCCTTGGAGCAGCTTGTCTTTATCAAACGTCACCGGTAGTATTAATGGTTTGTTTTTCTCTTTAATGAACCAACCATCGACATCAACGAATATAATAAAATCGCTATTACCAATAGGATGGGATGCCGGGTTGCCATTATGGCGAGCGACAGAAACAGAATCAAATATACGTCGTTTGGTTATAGCATCTACATTGAATTGATAAGCATTTCGACTGAGAGTGGTGAAGAAATCGAGTCGTTCCTGGCTAACGCTACTACCGCTAAAAGCTTTGATCCAAACTTTTTGTATTTCAACGTCCGATTGGATAATAATCAGTGCTGCACCTCCCACGGGATTTTGACTTGGCTTTATCTCGTTGATAATGTTAGAAAATATTTCTGCGTTTCTTTTAAGTACTTCGGAATGATTCACACCGCAGGCAATTAAAAACATGAATGGTATAACTATAAAAGTAACCAGAGTTAATCTTCTCACGGAATCCTGTTCCTTCTTTATGTTTTTCTGTCGGGCTGTATACCTATCAGCAGTTGGCCCCATAATAAGAATAGTTCTGGGGACAATACTCAATTCAACCATTTCTTTCGGCCCAACGCCAAGCTGAGGGGCCGGGAAACGATGACCGGAAGACTATGTAAAAGCCATGAAGCCAAGTCTAATTTGATTTCTAAAAGTGGCACATCTTTTCCCGGTCCCTCTCCAGCGCTAGGTTATGAAATCCCTGAGCAATAGCATTCTATTTAACCAATTCCCATCTTACGCATTTGCTTTTGGTGCAAGTTCAGACTTGCAATGCTTACATATTATGGCATTCCACTTAACGATCTCTTGGCATGATGGGCATTCCCGATATTTGCCAGGGACTTCTTTTATGGGAGGCAACAAAATGACGATTAAGATAGGCAACCAAAAAATAGCACTTAAAAAAAACCACCCAACAGCGCTCCGCCCCTTGTTTTTTGCTATCATGGCCCCAATTGTTCCTGGTATCACCCAGATTATTAGGATTATGATAAGTTCTGGAACTCCAATACCAAACATGCTTTTATTCTCCTTTCATAACGCAAAGTTCACCGGGGCGCGGTTTTTTGCGCATCCGGTGGAACGGTTCGGCTTCCTTTCATCCTCCACACTGTCCGCAAGGCCTGCCCTCATCTGGGCGGCAATAGCGACCGTTCTTTGTATTTCCGAACCATCGGCAACTTCGGTTGTGCCTCACGCCCGAACTGGTGTTCATCCAGTGGGTTTTCTCCACAGTCTGGACTTGTTCAGTCGCCGTTCGCACCGATGATGAAGAAGGTGATTGGCGGGCGGGCGGTGCGGTGATCCCTTTCTGGGCCACGAGGTCGTTGACAGAGACGAATTCGTTGATCAGCCAGAAACGAACCTCGGACTCAGCGCACAGTTTTCGAGCCGCATCAAGCGCCTGGGCTGTGTCTTCTCCG
>JAHJRK010000096.1 GCA_018830925.1 Pseudomonadota bacterium | reverse complement strand
GAGGCATTGGCCCGAACCTTCGTCCCGTCCAATGCCACATGACCCAGCTTTATCAATTTGGCCTTCCGGCACAACTGAAGAACTTGAACAAACAGCCCCATCAGCGCCTTAAGATGACGCTTGCGAAACGCCGCGATCGTGTCATGGTCAGGATGTTGATCAGCAGTCAAAACCCGAAATGGTATCGACTCGTAGGTGGCCCTTTCTATCTTGCGGGAACTCGCCATCCCTATACAGTACGAATATATCAGAACACTGACCATCATCTCCGGATTGTACGCAGGCTGCCCGCCTTGTTCCCCGCTGTAACTGCCGTAAATCTTTGATAAATCCAGTTGGCTGACCACATCACGCACAAAATAGACCAAGTGACTTTCCGGCAGCCATTCCCCCAAGTTCGGTGGCAAAAGCAGGAGTTGATCCGGATTATAAGGACGAAAGGTTGTTGCCGTTTTCATGCCTATAGTATACTATTTTTATCAGAGGTAATAAGGCTAAATTAGGGGGGGGTACTCCGACAGGCTCCTAGAAGGGAATATCATCATCGAAGTCATCTTTGGTTGGCGCACCTTTCTTCAATGAAAACATCCGCTCATTAGCCTCAACCCAATCCCATCCGACCTGAGTGAGCCGTGCAGCAGGGTAGGATTCATTGTGCTCGTCGAACTCTTCCTCTGACTTAATGAAGCCCTTCTTCAATAAACGCCGTAGACCAAGCCCGAAACCTAAGGATGTGAAACCCGCCCGCTCGACATCATGCTTAAGCGAATAAACGCTTGTAGTACTGTCGGGTAAGACTGCGTCTCCGGCGAGAGTGGCCAATACCGCTAACTCAGGCTGACTCAAGCCTTCTCGCAACGCAACAGGGTCACTCTCCGCAAGTTCGCGCAACCGTTCCCCTTTTTTCATCAGAGCATGAATACGCTCCTTAATTTTTTCTTTGAGCTGCTCAAAGTCGCTTGAGGACTCCGACTTGTAGCCGACTATTGTACGATGCTGTATGTCGAATGGATATCGACCCTCTCTTCGCTCGTCGGAGCACACCATAATTACTGCTTTCCCAGCCGCGAATGCGTAGCCAAGTTCATACCAGACATTTGGATTGTCGGTTGTGATGTCCGCCAAACAGATTGCAGCATCACGAATTCCCTCTTCAATTGATTCAATTGGTATCTCGACCTTCGGATCTTGGTCGACTCGATAAGGCTCGAGACCAGTCTCTTCAATCGCTGGTCGAAAAGTGTCTTCGAAACGCTTATCGAATTTGCCGCGGTCGAAAGGTTGTATTACAAAGCAGGTTGGCATCACTCGATCCTTTCGTAGTAGGCTTAACATATATAATGCAGCCGATTCTCATGTGAAAATGCGGCATTTATTGCTGAATATAGTAATAGGCGGATTCAGTGCATGTGTGCCCAAATTGCTGTCTAATCAGATATTAACAAATCTTTTGAAATTATTCTACCTTTCTATTTGAGAATTAATTGCAATATCTTCGTCTATTTATAGAAGTTCTTCTATGAGAAAAAATAGAATACAAAACATACATCAAAACCAAGACTGCTTGATCTCGTCCACCAAAATATCCAAACGCTGCAATACAGTCGAAGTACTGGGAAAACTTATATTGGATGGAAAAAACAGTTTGACACAAGGATTGAATTCTATATATTTATAAAATATTGATTTTAAATTCGGGCACTTTGTCCCGACAATCAGGAAGGGGAATTGATGGATCTTACGCCAAAATATCTTGATGTAGCTGATAAATTATCGGTTTTGTTGAAAACCCACGACATGTCATCATTTTGTCCACGCTTTCAAAAAGCCGCGGAACGTGCGATAACTATCTCACCTGCGGTTGATCTGGCGAGAAGAGAGTTCTTATCAATTTGTATTGGAAATAAGCCAAGTTCTCAATTTAATAAAGCACTCTGTTTTCCAATCCGTTTTCTTGGTGGATCTTGGAAGTCAGAGATTACCAAAGAATCTTGTAGTAAGAGTATCCAAGAAATATTTGATTTAGGATTCTTGAACCATTTTTCTTTTACGGAGTTTCCTACTCGAAATAATTTTCAGACAATTGATTCAGAACAATTACGAAACCAGTGGATACCAAAATCTTTATTGGCTCCAATGAAAATGCAGGAATACTCGGAGGTTATTGTCCCACAGGTTCCAATAGAAGGATTCTTCATTATGTGGTATGAAAATGCTGTGAAAAAGCTTGTGAAGTCGAGCTGGAAAATAGGACGTCTAAAGCGCCAAAGAGTATATTCGTATTTTCGTGCGACGTTTATTACAGGGCTAATGCTTGCCTTAGAATACGACCTTGCAACAAAAAAATACAAGCAAATCATAGAATAAATAAGGGACCATAAGGAGTTCGTTTTTGTTAGGCAGAGTCGAATCGTCTTACTTCAAGTTTGACACACAGTTTATACTCAATCCTCTATCCACCAACAATTGATTGCATGGCATTGGCAATGAGAGCATTGATTTTTGTGTGTCCCTCCCCAAGCTTTTATACAAGCTCTACGTTCAGATGTGGGAAAGTTCCGTGAGGAATAAAGGATAGCTGAGCGAACATAATCTGAAGGTTCATTACCATACTGTTGAATCAAATTCCGTCTTTGACCAGGCCTCCCATGTCACCCGACGAATATTGCACAGATAGCTCGTAGAGGTACAGAATAAGAGTAATCTTGGAGAATCCTCATAACTTTTGTTACTGTGGGTGGGGATACTCCATCAAGCGTTAAGAAAGCTGCTATTGGCCACATTATTTGCCAATAATATGAAAAATCGTTGTCTCTAAATATTGCTTCAAATCTTACACAGATGTCTTCATTACTTCTTGCGAGTCTCCAAAGATAATAGCTGTAGACCTTCGCAAGATACGGCCGCTGAAGTATTCCCTCCAGAGATCTTTCAACAGCTACGAGAGAACCTGCTTCAGCAAGGTTTGGCAAACAAAATTGTTCAATTTTATCTAAATTGACTTCAGGATCTTCAATTTGTGTATAGAGTCTTTCTACGGACTCTAAATGGATTTGTTCTTCAGAAACATCCTCCTCTCTTGGCCATATAATTTGAAATCCATACTACTCAATCTCTGATATTAATTTGGTCACTTCGGCTCTGGCTTTATTGAACAATCTGTCAACTTCAATTTCTTCCCGTATGAGGTCTTGTGTCTCGAATATTCTGCTTTTTCGATCATTTAGATTTAGCGTTGCGAATTTTGCCAGTCCGCCTTTATGCCGCTGTTGGGGCCAAGTTTATAGGCGCTCGCGCCTGATCTCGCTACGTACGAAGGCGTTAACTGAAGATGCGGCATTTATTCCCGCTTGCAACTGTGCTAAGTCTTCCTGAGATCTTCGCATCATATATGCGCTGATTCGGTCTTTCAGTTCAACTGGAAGAGGTCTGTCGTCACCAGAAGTCGTACTGGTGGCAGAAGGATCTCCGAAAATTGGATAATGTTTGCTAATCATTTTTCCGGCATCCTCGGAGGTCATTCCATCCTCTTCCGTAAACTTAGTGAATGCAGCGATTCGGAACATTTCGTCTACTTTCTGGATAAGATGTCTATCGAGGTCCGGAAGATTCCACCACCAACGGATATCGGCGTCTCGTACACCTTCCGCCCTCCGGTTCGCAAGGATTAGTTGAACGTTCGGATCGATTTGCTCTCTTCGTAATAGGATGTCCCCGTATCTCGGAGGTAGGGGGTCTTGCTCAGCAGACGCGGACTTGGCTGCTTGGTATAGGCTTTGGAATAGGTCCATCGCCATGTCATCAGGAACCCCAGTAGCCAAGAAAGAAGGAAGATATTCAGCTTCGAGTTCTTTATACCGATCATCCACAACACACCTCACTTCTATGTTCTTAGCTTGAGGGTCCAACATATACAGCTATGTTGCCTATGCAAATACGGCATTAATCTCCCTCCATCGCGTTATCAAGATCGACAAGAACTGCACATAACCTTCTGAAAATGAATTAATTCATTCCTCAGCACCAATTCCCGCACCTTAGAAATCAGACCACGTACTTATCGAGGGACAGGCCGTCGGGAACCGGCTCTTTTCCCTTATAAATATCCCAGTAGATCGTGCGGGCGCGGCCGAGCTTTTCGTAGAGGTCATGGGATTCGTCCGCTTTGTGAATGGCGATGGTGTTTTTATTTGCGTCGATGAGAAGAAGTTTTTGGGCCCTG
>JAHJRK010000095.1 GCA_018830925.1 Pseudomonadota bacterium | reverse complement strand
ATTACTTTATGTGCTCCACAACGTGTCAAACCTTGACCTTGACCCCGCTGCATCCGGATTTAGCGCAGTTATTTCCGGGCACACCCACCGACCGCTTATTGAAGAACATGACGGAGTCCTTTTTATAAATCCGGGAAGCGCAGCGCAACCGCGCAGCAATTATCCTCCGTCAATAGTTCTTCTGAAAATTAAAGATAAAAACATCGAACCCCGGTTCGTCAGCCTCAAATAAAAATTAAGGTTCTTCTCCCAAGTACTTGGGAGAAATGGGTCCATGATTCTCAGCCTGAGGCGGAAAGGGTTCAAGTGTTTATTTTCTGAAGTTCTGACAGGCTTTCCCTTCACTGGAATCCTTGCCCCCTTGAATCCTGGAACCCTCATAGAATCACCACCTCTTCCGGAGATGATCCATAATTACTGGCATGCTTTAAGTTTTGCCGACCGCATTGAATGTCTTTTATGAGCGGAAAGGACCGTTTTTCTGATGCGGATTGAAAGTGGAGTAACTTCAACCATTTCATCCTCGCGGATGAAATTTATTGCCCGTTCGAGCGTCAGAGGTCTAACCGGAGAAAGGAGAATATTATCGTCTTTTCCCGCCGCCCTCATGTTTGACAGCTTTTTCTCCTTGCACGGATTGACATTAATATCACCTTCTTTGTTATGCTCCCCGACAACCATCCCCTCATAAACTGGATCGCCTGGAACAATCAGAAGATGCCCTCTCGGCTCAAGGTTAAACAGCGCATAAGCCACGGCAGCGCCCTGCCTGTCCGAAACTATAGAGCCTGTAAATCTTACCTGAAAATCGCCCCTGTATGTCTCATAGCCCGAAAAGTATGAATTCATGATGCCTGTTCCCTTGGTATCTGTAAGAAACTCATCCCTGTAGCCTATAAGAGACCTCGATGGAATGGAAAATTCAATTCTGACTCTGCCCTTCCCGTTATTTACAAGATTGGTCATTCTCCCTTTTTTCGAAGAAAGTTTTTCTGAAACAACCCCAAGAAAGTTCTCATCACAATCAATGAAAAGATGTTCCACGGGCTCGAGTTTTTCACCGTTTCTGTATTTGATAATCACTTCAGGGCGGCCGACACAAAGCTCAAACCCCTCCCTGCGCATGGTTTCAATAAGTATGGCAAGCTGGAACTCCCCTCTTCCCTTTACAACAAAAGATTCCCTGTCCTCAGTATCGCTCATCTGGACAGCTACATTTCTTAGCATCTCCTTGTTGAGCCTTTCGCGTATTTTGCTCGATTGAACATATTTTCCCTCCTTTCCCGAAAAAGGAGAGCTGTTTATGGTGAATTTCATGGAGACTGTTGGTTCATCCACGGCGATTCTTTTGAGAGCTTTCGGGAAATCCCTGTTGCAGATAGTATCTCCGATTTTAACATCCTCTATTCCGGAAAGAACCACTATATCGCCCGGTTCGGCATTATTGATTTCAATGAATTTCAACCCGACATATGTTTGCAGTTTGGAAACCTTAAGTTGAACATGTTTGCCTTCACTGTCGATACATATAAGACCGTCATGATACACGATTTTCCCGTTGAATATTTTGCCTATGGCAAGCCTTCCCAGGTAGTCGGAATAACCGAGGTCGGAGACAAGCATCTGGAAAGGCTCCGCTGGATCATAGGAAGGAGGTGGTATCTCCTTCAAAATAGTATCAAGGAGCAAATGAAGATTTTCTCCCTTTTCCTCCAGAGTCTTTTGCGCAATTCCTTCGCGCCCTATCGCATATAGAAGCGGAAATTCAAGCTGATCTTCATTTGCGTCAAGGTCTATAAGAAGATCGTATATTTCGTCCAACACCTCATCCGGGCGAGCATCCTTCCGGTCTATTTTATTTATTACAACTATTACCTTAAGGCCGGCACCAAGAGCTTTTTTAAGAACAAAACGCGTCTGCGGAAGAGGCCCCTCGGATGCATCAACAAGCAATAGTGCGCCGTCTGCCATTGATATGGCTCTTTCGACCTCACCGCCGAAGTCTGCATGTCCCGGAGTATCAATAATGTTTATTTTTACTCCGTTCCAGACCACCGAACAGTTTTTCGCAGCAATTGTAATGCCTCTTTCACGTTCAAGATCCATCGAGTCCATGATTCTTTCATCGACTTCCTGTCCTACTCTGAATAAACCGCTTTGTCTGAACATCCCGTCCACCAGAGTTGTCTTTCCGTGGTCAACGTGAGCAATAATGGCAATATTTCTTATTTTTTCATTTTCAATTAATTTTGGCATTAATCCTTCCTGTATTTTAAATTAGCCCGTTCATTAAATAACCTCAATAATGATGGTTTCGTAAAAAGTCAGGACTCCCTTTTCGCATATGTAGAAAGAATCCGGTCGCGGAGTATAATCATTTCCTGCAAGATTGCAAACAAATACGGAATAAAAAGGCCGTGTGAGGGATTAAGCCGTCTTTCACAAATAACCGTAACATTGAAATGCCGTGACCGGCATAAGGAGCCGTAAGCCGTGAACCGGCATAAGGAGCCGTAACGAAATGATCAGAAATGTAATGGTTTTTTCGTAACGGCTTCTAACGAAATGATCAGAAATGTAATGGTTTTTTCGTAACGGCTCCTAATGAAGTTTTTTTATGATCATGAGGGTTCTTTCTGAATCAATATAAGGTAGTAAATATTTTTTAATTTTTATATCAATCAGAGTTCCTGGGATTTTACCGGAACCCCATTTTCTATCGCTCATAACCCGCACCGCTTCAATCTCCTGAGGGTTTATTTTCCCTTTCAAGGATATGATTATTCCGTTTGGAGCAAGAAGAGGAAGCGCCGACCCGACAAACATTTCAAGTGATGAAAAGGCGCGGCATATAATAACATCGAACATTTTTATACTTCCGGCTAATTCTTCCACCCTGCCTTGAAGGGCTTCTATATCCTCAAGCCCGGTTCTCCTTATGATGTGTTTTAAAAATGTTATTTTTTTCCGCGAAGAATCCACCAGCGATACTGAAAGAGTCGGGATAACAACTTTAAGCGGAATACCCGGAAAACCTCCTCCGGAACCTATATCAAGCATTGATGCGCCGGCAGGAATTATGCCGGCAGGGGCAATCGAATCAATAAAATGTTTGACGGCAACTTCAAATGGATCGGTTATCGCAGTTAAATTTATTTTTAAGTTCCACTTTACAAGTTCACCGGCGTGAATCGAGAACTGCCGGACCTCTTTTAATCCCACATTGACATTAAAAATCTTCGCTCCACTTATTATTATCTCTTCCCACTCTGCAGAACCTATCTCCATATTTTATTCTCTGGCTTTGAACATGGCAGGAAACAATTGATAGGATCGCATCAATTTATACAGACGCGGCGGACTTCGCTGATATCGGTCAGGCCCTTGAAAGCCTTCAATATCCCGTCCTGTTTGAGAGTGGTCATCTCTTCTTTCATTGCCTGCGCGAAAAGGCTTTCGGAAGTCGCTGCTTTTTTGATCATCCTCTTTATTTCATGTGTGCCTTCCATCAGTTCGTGTATTCCGAGACGGCCCTTGTAACCGGTGCCATCACAGGTATCGCAGTTGCCGGTTTTATACAGGACAAGATCCGAAGAATATTTTATGCCAGTCGCTTCAAAGTACTGCATGCCATAGTCCATGGCTATTTCATCAAATTCCTCTTGCGATGGATGATATTCCTCCTTGCAGTTCACGCACAATCTTCTTACGAGCCGCTGGGCCATTACTCCAAGAAATGCATCGGAAAAGTTCAAAGGATTAAGTCCCATATCGAGCAATCTCGTCACGGTTTCAGGAGCGCTGTTTGTATGCAATGTAGAGAAAACAAGATGCCCGGTTAGAGAAGCCTCAATGCCGATTGACGCAGTTTCATGGTCACGCATCTCTCCTATCATTATGATATCCGGATCGGCTCTTAAAAAAGCGCGCATAATCCTTGCAAAATCGAGTCCTATCTTGGGTCTTGCCTCAACCTGCCTTAATCCCTGCTGCGTAATCTCAACCGGATCTTCGGCTGTCCATATTTTGACGCCGGGTTTATTGATATATCCAAGCGCCGAATGAAGGGAGGTCGTCTTTCCTGAACCTGTAGGCCCAACAACCAAAACAAGTCCGTAAGGTTTTGCGACGATCCTTTTCATGACGGCAAGATTGCGCTCATTCAATCCCATTTTATCAAGTTCCATTGCCCCGGCTTTTGCGAGAATCCTTAGGACGACATCCTCAAAACCGCCTGCTGTCGGAAGGGTTGCAACTCTGAGCTCAAAAGGCGGAATTCCTTTACGCCTGAATTTTATCTTCCCGTCCTGGGGAAGTCTTCTTTCGGCTATGTCGAGCTCAGCCATTATTTTGAGCCTCGAAACAATGCCTTTCGCCATTGAATTTGGGGCTCTTAAATATTCCTGGCAGACTCCATCCATTCGAAAGCGGATACCCGTCATTTTTGTAACAGGCGACGGTTCAATATGAATATCCGAGGCATTCTTTCTGTAAGCAGAAATAAGAACCTGGTCAACCAGTTTAACGACATGGCTTGATTGTTCATCCGGCTCTTCTCCTGAAACGTCTCTTTCTTCCTCTTCCTCGAATGATATATCCGGGATAATATCAAGCTCGGAATAATCGCTGCCCTCCTGATAACTTTCACTTGTTCCCTGCCCCGAATCGAAAAACCTTTTTATATATTCTTCAATATCCTCTTTTATGCCTACAGAAAAATTTATCTTCCTGGTCTTCATGAGAGCCTTGATATTGTCCGATTTATAAAGGTTCTTCGGATCATCGACCAGGACGTCAAGGCCTTCCTTATTCCAGCTCAATGGAATCCATAGTTCATTAAGCAGAAAGGTTTTCTTAAGATTCCCCAGCAATTCAACCGATGCCGGAATATTCTGATCGTAAACTCTAAACTGGCAGCCGTAGAATGCCGAAAAGGATTTTCCTATATCTGCCTTACTGATTTTATACTGATCTATCAGGACAAACTCAACGCTCTTGTTTATCTTTTTAGACAGCGCGAAAGCTTTCTGGAGCTGGTCGGTAGTGACTATCTTTTTTCTGAGAAGATAATCATATCTGGAATTGAAAGAAAGTGTGGATGATATGGCTTCAATTCTATTGCCGATTTCAATATTTTTCGGATCGATTTTAGCGGCTGTTTTGTAAAGTTCGAGTGCGTTTTCCCGCTGGTCTCGATTTTCCATTTCAAGGCCGAAACTGTAATTTATCCCGGTCTTTTTTGCATTATCTAATCTCCCGTCACTTATGATATTGGCAATTTTTTCCATTATCTTGTCCGGAGAAAAAACTTTACAGAGAGACTCGTACATCTCCGGAACAATTTTATCTAATGGATAATCAAGGAAAAACAGTTTTTCATATTCGGCAACGGCCTCTCCAAAAAGACCGAGCTCCTTGAAAGCGCTGGAGCTGTCAAAAATCGCGGTAACATCCTCCTGGCTGGAAAGGGATTTCAGCAGGGAAATATCGTCAACCGAAACACGCGTTGAATCGGCTTGCTCAAGTTCATCAATCTCTTTTTTTAAGAGGTGTATCTGTTCATTGATCTCATCCTTTATTTTACCGTCCAGATCCGGAAATAAAACAAAAATCTCCTCGTAAATTCCAAGGGCTTCGGCAAAAAGTCCCATGGAAAAACAGACCTTTGCTTCGTTGATTTTCGAATAAAGATCTCTTTTGATTTCAGTATGAGTTAAAGCCACTTTTAATTATCCTCACTTTAACTTCATATAATAACTGTATTTATCGATCATATTTTGATACCTTCGCAATAGTTATAAAACAACTTTTTTTTGGCTGGAAATCCGCCTGAGGCGGACCGGGGCTTAACCGCCTGCAGCCTGGTGATGGACTTTTTACGAATCCATCATAATCTATCTTTTAAAAAACCTGCCGAGCCCTTTTGAAGTCTTCGCAGGTTTCAGGGAAGGAAGCAATACATCACAGTTTAATCTTACCAAAGCCACTGGTGCCGAAGAGTTCATAAGAATCACCAGAAATCCCAGTTCGGTCTTCCTGATATAAATTCTCCCTTCTTCAAATATCAGATCGCTTTCCCTGACATTACTTACCGAGTCAAAAAAAAGTGCCCAATCGCGTGTTTCAGGCTCTTCCGGTATCGCGGATAAAAACATTTTGAAGATCACCTCTCCCTGGGAAGAGAATAATATAACTCCTTTAACCCCTTCAACACTCAGAATATCTTTAAATAATTCTTTCATATCGCCTTCCGCAAAATATCTGTGTCAAACCATATCTCTCTAATTGAGAATCTGCATTACTCTGTCCCGCGGGCATCTTGGACTTACTGCAACAACCACAGTTTCTTTATCATGCTTCAAAATAAAGTTGCGTGGTTCCCCTATATCAACAAAAACCGCTTTGATTTTTCCTATCCTGAAAAATGCGCCCAACCTCGACATCTGGGAAATCAAGCCGTCCCATGAACTGTCGTAATATATATCATCAACACCGCTCCTTGATCCCAGATTCTTCATGATTCTGGTTCTAACCGTCGATACAGGATCTGGTTTCTCCGTCTTGGCTTCTGCAACAACCGTGATACTTTTGGGAACAACCGGGATACTTGCGGGAACAACAGGGGTATTTTCGGGAACAACAGGCGTTTCTTCCGCTGCTTCGCTTTTTTCATCTTTTATCCGCATCGCATCAAGTATCAATCCCTGGAGATCGCTTTGGATTTTATTCTCCTTGGCTTGACATTCATTCTGTATCGAAAGGACTACCTGCTCCCACGAAAAAATTTCATATGCGGCATCCTTACCCTGAAGATCATTCATCCTCGCATCATAGAGTTCGCCATCCTTGAAGAAGAGCACTCCTTTTCTGCCAGTAGAAGTATCTTCAAGCCGGACAGTGCAGGTTTTCTGCTCCATTTCCACCAGTTGCAGAAACATCCCTGATGAGACATTGTGCAGGGTACCCCCGTCCGACTCTCTGCGCAGAGTAGTCATCATTTTCACGGCAAGATCTTTGACGATGAAAGGCTTTTGAATGTAACCCACCGCTCCGCCTTTTTTGGCAAGTCTTTCCATTTCCGGTGTTCCGTAACCGGTTATGATGATAACGGGAATATCAGGGTAGTTTTCCATTATGTGCGACAGAAGGCCGAAACCGTCCATCGGCTCCATTTTAAGGTCTGTAACAACAAGAGAAATGGTGTTGTTTTTAAGCTTTTCAATGGCGTCAAGCCCGTCCCCGGAAGTAAAAACCGAAAAAGTCTCGTTGAACTTTCCAAGCCCTTCCTTAAGTGAAAGAAGTAAATCCTTATCATCATCAACTATAAGAACGTTTCTTATCATTAAATCTCCTTTGTGCCGTAAATCACGAAGCTTTATCTATATCCACTATTCTCACGCCTGCAACATAATCTATCACTTCATATTTTTTGATGCGCGATATTTTTTTTGTTATCTCGTTCAATTTTTCAATCTGTTGGTGAACTTTTTCAAGCTTTTGATGATTGACGCTCTCCTTGGGCGTATTATTCAGCACTTCATTAATAAGATTGCTTATAACAGTCAGCGGCTGACTCAACCTGTGCGCCACTCCCCCGGCCATCTCCTGAACACCCTGGAATTTTTCCTTTAATGACCTCTCTTTCTGCTGCCTGATCTTTTCCGTTATATCCCTT
>JAHJRK010000094.1 GCA_018830925.1 Pseudomonadota bacterium | reverse complement strand
CTCTACTCTTTTTTTGTAAAAAACGGCTGCGAATCTGCCGATATATTTTCAAGCATTCAAACCATCATGAATTCGGCAATTGATTACGAGTTCAGAACAACATGCGTCAGGCCGTTCATAAGCCAGCCTGTAATCAGGAAAATTTCCGGCATTATTAAAGGTGCCGGTCTTTATGTTCTCCAGCGTTTTCAAAATAAAAACGTGCTTGATCCTGCTTTTTTCGCCGCTGAAGATTGCGGATTCAGCGAAGCTGAATTGCTTGAGTTTAAAACAGCGGCAGAGCCCTTCGTCGGTAAATGCATCATCCGCTGATATTACCATCCATTATCCACTATCCTTTTACCCCCCCCTTTTTTTTCTTTTATGTTGATTTATATGATTCAAATTATGTATGTCATTCATTATTTTGCTTGACACTTGTAGTAATAACTTCTATTTAAAAAAAATAATTTGCTTATTTTTATTATAAAAAAGGAGGGCAACGATGACCAACCCGTATTTTCAAGCTTATGAAAGATCCCTTAAAGACCCTGAAGGATTCTGGGGCGAAGCGGCTGAAGACTGTCACTGGTATAAAAAATGGGATAAAGTTCTGGATGATTCCCGCAAGCCATATTTTTACAGATGGTTCCCTGGCGGAATGGTCAATACCTGTTATAACGCACTCGATTTTCATGTAGAAAACGGCAGAGGCAGCCAGGATGCGCTCATTTATGACAGCCCTGTCACCGATACGATAAAGAAGTTCACATACATTGAGCTAAGAGATATTGTGGCTAAGTTTGCAGGAGCCCTTGCTTCTCTTGGAGTCGGCAAAGGGGATCGCGTCCTCATTTATATGCCCATGATTCCGGAAGCAGCTATAGCAATGCTTGCTTGCGCCCGCCTTGGAGCCGTCCATTCGGTAGTTTTCGGAGGATTTGCATCAAACGAGCTTGCAACCCGTATAAACGACGCAAAACCTAAAGTGATTGTTTCAGCCTCATGCGGTATAGAAGTAAAAAGAGTGATACCCTACAAGCCGCTCTTAGACGGCGCTATTGAAATGGCTAAATCAAAACCTGATCACTGCATAATTTGCCAGCGTCCCATGGAAAAAGCAAACCTGATTCAGGGCCGGGACCTCGACTGGAATGATGTAATGGCAAAAGCCAAACCACACGACTGTGTTCCGGTCGCAGCTACAGACCCCCTGTACATACTCTATACATCAGGCACGACAGGTATTCCAAAAGGGGTAGTCAGAGATAACGGCGGACACATGGTTGCACTGAAATGGACCATGAAAGCAATCTATAATGTTGATGCCGGAGATGTTTACTGGGCAGCATCGGATGTCGGATGGGTTGTCGGACATTCATATATAATTTATGGCCCGCTTTTAAAAGGCTGCACTACAATCCTGTTTGAAGGAAAGCCCGTAGGCACCCCAGATGCCGGTGCCTTCTGGCGGGTTATATCCCAGCACAAGGTAAAAACCATGTTCACGGCTCCAACGGCTTTCAGAGCGATAAAAAGGGAAGACCCGAAAGCCGAGCTCATGAAAAAATATGACCTTTCCAACTTCAAGTATTTATTTTTGGCAGGTGAAAGGCTTGACCCGGATACCCTCCACTGGGCAGAAAATAGTATAGGTGTTCCTGTAATTGATCACTGGTGGCAGACTGAAACAGGCTGGTCGATAGCCGCAAATTGCGTCGGCCTGCATCATTTCCCTGTTAAACAGGGATCTCCCACAAAACCGGCTCCCGGAATGGATATTAGGGTCGTTGATCCAAACAATAATATAGTTAAGCCCGGAGAAATCGGAGCCCTTGTCGTTAAGCTTCCTCTCCCTCCGGGAACTTTACCGACTTTGTGGAACAATGATGAAGGATTTATCAGTGCATATCTGAAGGAATTTCCTGGGTACTACAAGACAGCAGACGCCGGTTTTATCGATGAAGACGGGTATGTTTATGTAATGACACGGACAGATGATGTAATAAATGTCGCGGGCCACCGCCTTTCAACAGGCGGCATGGAAGAGATACTCTCCGACCATCCCGATGTTGCTGAATGCGCCGTTTTGGGCGTTGATGACCAGCTTAAAGGTCAGGTTCCCGTAGGCTTTTTAGTGCTCAAGGCAGGAGTTACGCGCAGCTACGATGATATAGTAAAAGAAGTCGTTAAGATGGTAAGAGACAGGATCGGGGCTGTCGCATCTTTTAAAACGGCGACGGTTGTAAAGCGCCTTCCCAAAACACGCTCCGGTAAAATACTGAGGGGAACCATACAGAAAATTGCCGACAACAAGGAATTCAAGATTCCGGCAACAATAGACGACCCTGTAATTTTAGATGAGATGAGGGAGGCATTGGAAAAAATCGGCTACGCTGGCGCAAGGAAATAATCCTGCAAATTAGTTAGGAGCCGTTACGAAATAACTGTTATTTTCTGGACTATTTCGTTACGGCTCCTTATGCCGTTCTTGCTGTTTAAATGGTACGGTAATTTTTTTCCAACGGCTTAATGTTTTAACATGTAATTTCCTCTGTGAGAGGCACCGTTTAACAGCTGCATTTTGCGGCGCCTCTCACAGAGATTTTCTTCGATAAATTCCCGGATTACAGGATTATTCTCTTTAATCCTTCCTTTCTGTAACTGCTGCTTCAAATTCCCTTGTGTTATAATCAATTCTATGTTATTAAACTCTCCGTTTTTAGTGTTGGAGAGATTCAATTATATCTTTAAATTAAATATTATTCTGTCATTATATAAGTTATTTATAAGGAGGAATGTCAGATGGAGCAGGACAATAAATTACGGAATCTTATGATGGTTATTCTGTTTGGAATTTTCTTGCAGGCAATTTTCATGTTTGCAGAAGCCAAAGAGACTCCGAACAAGACGGCAGTAAAATTCACAAAAGCGTACTTCACGCTGGACAAATCCATGGCCGGCTATCTGTGTAAAACCATGGCCCCATCAGATGAT
>JAHJRK010000093.1 GCA_018830925.1 Pseudomonadota bacterium | reverse complement strand
TTCAGCACGCATAATTTTTTTCGGACGATCAATAGGAGGAGGAGCGGTCTGCGCACTTGCAAGAAACCGTCCTTCCGCGGCTCTTATACTTATCTCCACATTTACAAGCGTCAGATCTTTCGCATTAAAATATTTTGTTCCTGGTTTCCTGATGCGTGATCCGTTTGACAATCTTGAGACAGTAGGATCATATTCAGGGCCGGTACTTATTATACACGGTAAAAAAGATGAGATTATTCCGTTCAGCCATGGAATTGCGCTATCAAATGCAGCTCGAAACTGTAAAATGATCGCCTATGATTGCGGGCATAATGACTGCCCGCCAGACCCTGTTCTTTTCTGGGAAGATATAAAGGAATTTTTGATAAAACAAGGTATTATATGATAAAAAGGCGTAAGACGTGAGTCGTAAATCGGATCACGAACCACGAATCATGGTAATTAATACGACCGAGGCTGGGCATATGGTACTTATTTTATGGCAAGTTGACAATCATAATCAGCTATCTTATATTCTACCGTAAAAACAAATTGTTAACATAATTATAAATAGTTGTTGAATCTCGGTTCATTTTTTTCTAATAAAAGCTGCCGGACTCACAAAAAGTCCGATAATATTATTGTGGATTTATTGAATTTTCATCAAGGCAAATATATTGAGAGGGAGAAATCATGAAAGTACTTGTCAGCGACAATCTGGATTCAATTGGCATTGAGATGTTTCGGAAGGAAGAGGGGATTGAGGTCGATGTAAAGCCGGGGTTATCTCCTGAAGAACAGAAAAGCATTATCGGGGAGTATGATGCCCTTGTGATAAGAAGCGCCACAAAGGTGACGGCGGATCTTTTAAGTGCTGCGAAACGCCTGAAGGTTGTAGGCCGGGCCGGAATAGGTCTTGATAATGTTGAAATACCGGCAGCCACCAAGCACGGGATAGTTGTAATGAATACTCCCGGAGGAAACGTTATCACTACTGCCGAGCATGCAATTGCCATGATGATGGCTCTAACAAGAAACATTCCTTGGGGTACGGCTTCTCTCAAGGCGGGAAAGTGGGAAAAAAAGAATCTTGAAGGCCGTGAGCTGTTCAACAAGGTACTTGGGATTATCGGCCTTGGGAAGATAGGCTCTATCGTGGCCGACCGTGCCCGGGGACTTAAGATGCAGGTAATAGTCTACGATCCCTTTGTGACTCCCGAGAGGATTGAAAAAGCAGGGTATATGGGCGTAACCATTGATGAATTATATAAAAGAGCCGATTATATCACCGTTCATGTTCCAAAATTAAAAGATACTATGGGCTTGCTTAACAAAAACGCTTTCGACAGGATGAAGGACGGTGTTATGATAATTAACTGCGCCCGTGGCGGAATCGTTAATGAGGCCGACCTTTATGACGCCTTAAAATCAGGTAAGGTTGCCGGAGCTGCGCTGGATGTTTTTGAGAAAGAGCCGCCGGGGATGTCTCCCTTATTTGCGCTGGACAGGGTAATATGTACGCCGCATCTCGGAGCTTCAACACAGGAAGCTCAGGCAAACGTCGCGTCTGCTATTGCAGGTCAGATAATTGACTACTTAAAGAAAGGCACAATAGTAAATGCTGTTAATGTTCCTTCTATTACGGGAGAGCTTCTGAAAAAAATCGGTCCGTTTCTTTCCCTTGCAGACAAGATGGGCAGCCTTCTTGCCCAACTTTCACCGGGGCCTCTCAAAGAAATCATTATCGAGTACACCGGCGATTTTGGAGGGCTTGATATGTCGCCGGTTTCAACTGCTGTTTTAAGAGGCCTCCTTGTGCCTATAGTCAAGGATGATGTCAATTTCGTCAATGCCAATTTCATTGCAAAGGAAAGAGGTATAACGGTAACGGAAACGGCAAGTGCCGAATCGGAGGATTTTATAAATCTTATAACCGTTAAGGGAATTGCCGCGGATAAACAGATTACAATTGCGGGCACTATTTTCGGTAAGAAAGACGAAAGGATTGTAAGAATAAACAACTTCAGGCTTGAGATGCAT
>JAHJRK010000578.1 GCA_018830925.1 Pseudomonadota bacterium | reverse complement strand
GGGAAGCATCTTTTAATGCTCTTTCGAAAGATAGGGAATAAGCCTCTTTTAACCGGATGTCTTTGTCAAGGCTGCCTGCGCCGGCTTTCCCGATTCCTTTTATGACCGCGTAAATCCTGTCATTATCTTCAATTGCCTTATCAAGCCTTTTTATAACAAGAGCCCCGGCTCCCTCTCCGGGAAGAGTGCCGGAAGATGAAAAGTCAAAAGAGGATATCTTGTCGCCTTTCGTAAAGGCCTGTAACCCGTTTGCGGCTATTATGTTCCGTATATCGCCCGCAAGATCAACGGCGCCAACGAGCATCATGTCGGTCACATTATCCTGAACAAACCGCACCCCGGCCTCAAGGGCTTTGAGGCCGGATGCCGCATCGCAGGAGATCACGAAGCTCGGTCCTCCAAGACGGAATTCACGGGCGATTCTGCTTGCAATTATTCCTCCGAGAGCGCCAAGGGTCCTTGAAGAGGTGAGGGGAGGGGAACAGGCATTCTGAATCGACTCAATATTTAAACCCGGTTCCTCTTTTTTGCGATTGAGCAGATCCCACCGGAGATGAAAATCGGTTGCCCCGTAATCAAAGTCTGCTCCTAATACGGCTCCCATGCGGGGTCGCTTTTGCCTCGCCGGCAGGCCGGCATCCTTCATTGCTCCTGATGCAACTATAAGAATCAAAAGATGCTGGAGAAGAATATCGGGAATTTCTACCGGCGGAATATGAAAATCCCCCGGATCAAAATCTATTTCTCTTATAAAAGCGCCCCACAGATCGGCTCCGTCAAGAAGCCTTTTCGCGGTTTCATCGCATTCCCTCCACCTTCCTTCAGGCCTTCTGCCTATGGAGGTATTTCCGTCAAATATTGCTTCCCGGAATTGATTAAGGGATTTAAAACTTCCGAAAAAAGCATCCATTCCGACAATCGCAACAGGAGAATCAGAAGCTTCAAGAGCGACAGGCACCTGATCTGTTTTTACTCTGGACGTGATACGGGATGTTTTTTTTGAACGGATAACGGGAAGCGATTCTTCGAAAAGGAGATGACCGTTGATTCCGCCGAATCCGAAAGCGCTGACCGCCGCCCTGCGCGGTATACCTTTTCCCCTTTTTTGCCATTTTTCAGTTTCGGTCTGAACCCTGAAGGGGCTGCCGTGAATGGGGCTTTTTTTGTGAGCACTGTTAAAATTAAGAGATGGCGGAAGGGTCTTATGCTTCATGGCAAGAAGTGCTTTTATCATGCCTGCAGCACCCGCGCCTGTAAGAAGGTGGCCGATCATCGATTTCACCGATCCGATCGGGCATTGTGCTTCCGACCAGCCCGATTTTCCCCACAACTCGGCCAGGCTGGCAAGTTCGGTTGCATCTCCTGCCGGAGTGCCGGTTCCATGGCATTCGATAAGATCAACATCAGATGGATTCCATCCGGCTGATTGATACGCCATTTTCATGGCGCGCACCTGGCCTTCCGAATCTGGAGAGAGAAGATTTCCGCCGATATCGTTTGAAAGCCCGATACCGCGGATTATTCCGTATATCCCATCCTTATCCCTTACAGCATCTTCAAGCCTTTTTAAAACAAGGATTCCGGCGCCTTCTCCTACAACAAGTCCGTCGGCTTTTTCGTCAAAAGGTGCGCAGCGGCCCGAAGGGGAGAGGGCCCGAAGCTGGCTGAATCCGACCTGCGTATAAAGGCAGTCAGGCCTTGATACGCCGCCTGCCAGCATAGCGTCCGCCCTGTGCGAGCACAGCTCATCACAGGCGAGTTTGACCGCGTATATGGAAGAGGCGCAGGCTGCATCCAGAGTATAGCTTCCTCCGCAAAGACCAAGGCCTTTTGCCAGAATTGAAGCAGGCAGGCTTGTTACACAGGCGGAGAGGGCTTCCTCTTTCGATACGGGCGTTGCGTCAAAAAGAAAGCTGTTGCCGTAAAACTCCCTGTATGATTGCCCGATAATTTTTCTTGCAAGTGAAGATGATGCATCAGTAGGAAGAGCTATCGCGGCGAGCGCGACGCCTGTTCTTTTTCTGTCGAGGGATTTGGTGATGCAATCTGAAAACGCCTCTCTTCCGGCATGAAGGACAAACTGATAAAGAGGATCGATATCCCGCAGGATATTTTTATCTATATCGATGCCCGCAGGGTCAAATTTAAAATCATTTACCAGGCACGCCTTCATGGAATAGGTTTTATCGGGAGCCGGTTTTTTGCTGAACATGGAATCCGGCGGGACCGACCACCTCTCTTTTGGTATCTCCCGGCATGAATCGGTTTTGTTTGATATATTATGCCAGAATGCGCCAATATCTGATGCGCCGGGGAAGACGCCTGCTATTCCAACAACAGCTATGGGAGTTTTTAGTTTCATTAATCACTGAAATAATTGAGTATGTTGATTAAAACGCCTGATTTTGCGTTTAAATCGTATTTTATACCCGGTTCCGGATAAAATCAGGAAAAAATTTATATCCGACAAAGGCTTTTTAGGCAAGAGCCAATATGTGACGGAGATAAATATCCTTTGACAAATTCCGGTTAAAATGCGAATAAAATACAAACTGTTGAGGATTATTGCTTGGTCATGGATGATTATGAATTAGATGGCAAATGAAATTTGAAATTTCCAGACACGCCAGATATGAAATGAAACGCAGGGGAATATCCGAGGATCTTGTTCAGGCTGTCTTGCAGAATCCGGGCATATTGTTGATGAATATGGAAATATGAAACCATATCAATCTATAACCGGTTCGGAAACAGGAGAGAATTACCTTGTCAGGGTAATTGTGAACGATACTGTTGAGCCGGAAAAGGTCGTCACAGTTTATAAAACAAGCAAGATCAAAAAATATTGGAGGGAACCGTGAAAATAAATTACGATCCTGATGTTGATGTCCTTCGAATAATTTTCAGCAATGCTCCGGTTGAGGAAAGCGATGAAGAAAAACCCGGGATAATCCTCGATT
>JAHJRK010000092.1 GCA_018830925.1 Pseudomonadota bacterium | reverse complement strand
TTCAGGCTTTCACTGGAAAATATTTTTCATGCCGTCGAACTTGGCGCAACCCTGATGTGCTATACCTGTGTAACCGGATTTTCCATTTCTAACAATCGCATCCGGTCCGTTCACCTTTTGAATACCCAAACCGGTGAAACCCTTGCCGTTAAAACGGATCACGTGGTCAATGCGGCAGGCGCGTGGGCAGGCGAAACCGCCGACCTTGCGGGGATAAATCTGCCGATGGTTTACTCGAAAGGAACCCTTATCATCACACATCAGCGAATAGCCAGGCAGGTGATCAACAGGTTGCGTCCGCCATCCGACGGCGATATCATTTCTCCCGGCGGCACTGTGTCGATTGCCGGCACAACATCCGCCCCGATTCATGACCTCGGCAGCCTGCACCCGACATCAGAAGAAGTTGATCTGATTATTCGCGAAGCATCCGCAATACTACCTGAATTTAAAAATTCCACCTTCATACGGGCATTCTCCGGCGTCCGGCCTCTAACCGGCTCTTCGGATATTAAAGAGGAGCGCGCTATCAGCCGCGGATATATTCTGCTCGATCATGCCCGCGATGGAATTGAAAATTTTGTTACTATTACAGGCGGAAAGCTGACAACGTACCGCCTCATGGCCGAAAAAACAGCCGATCTGGTTTGCCGCCATATGAACATTTCCCGTTCCTGCCAAACGCGAACACTGCCGCTGCCTCTTCATGATGCCTGCCGCTGGAGTGAGCCCGGCCTTTCGCCGCGATACTGGCTTAAAACACGGAAACCCGGCGATCTGCTGCTTTGCGAGTGTGAAATGGTACCCATCAGCGCCATCGACTGCATCCTCGAATCGATGAAACAGCATGCCGTTCCGCCGGGACTCAGGTCTCTGGGGATAAGGAGCCGCATTGGAAAGGGACCGTGCCAGGGAGCATATTGCAGCATCCGGACAATTGCATACCTCTATGACACTGGAGTGCTTCAGGGAGATCAGGGTCTAATCGAGATGATCGCCTTTCTCCGCGAACGGTGGAAAGGAATGCAGCCGGTGCTCTGGGGAGAACGGCTGATGCATGCCGAGCTCCAGGAAGCCATTCACTGCGGATTGTTTGAAACGGAGCTGCAGAAATGAAAAGAACAGAAAACGCCGCGGCTTCACATCCTGATACCGGCACATATGATCTGGCCGTTATCGGCACAGGCATGACAGGTATGGCGGCATCCCTCATTGCAGCTGATCGCGGGCTCACTGTAGCCCAGGCCGGTCTCACCGGTGAAATCCTCTTTTCAAGCGGATTTTTCGATTTCCTTGCCATTCATCCTGTCCGGGAAAAACGGTTCTGGACAAATCCATGGAAGGCGGTTCATGCGATGATTCAGGATAATCCCGATCATCCCTACGCCCGGATATCCGGTCAAACCATGCGCCACGCATGGGATATGATACTCTCTTTCTTAGAACGTGAAGGCCTGCCGTATCACCGGGAATTGGAAGAAAACACCCGCATGATAACAAGCCAGGGAACCGTAAAGTCAACCTATTGCCTTCCATTGACCATGCAGCCGGGAGCAACCGGCCTGAAACAGAACCTGCCCTGCCTGATAGCGGATTTTCACGGAATGCGTGAATTCAGCGCCGTTCAAATCGCGGAAAGTCTGCGCAGTCAATGGAAAGGCATCCGGACGATTCGAATTCACTTTCCGGGAACAGACGGACTGACCGAACTCTATCCGGAGCAGATGGCGCGGGCGCTTGAGCTGCCTCAAAACCGGGAAAAACTGGCCGTCTTGATTAAGCCGCATGTTAAAGAGGTAAAGCTTGTGGGGCTTCCGGCTGTTTTGGGAATCGAAAAAAGTATTCAGGCAGCAAGCAATTTATCTGAAAGACTCGGCCTGCCGGTATTTGAAATTCCGACGATTCCGCCATCCGTGCCCGGCATTCGCCTCAAGGAAACATTTGAACGCGCTCTGCCTCAAATCGGGGTCAGACAATTTCTTCAGAAGCGGGTTCTGAGAGTGAGCTCTGAACCGGACGGGTGCTTCAGACTTGATATCGGGTCGGTGAGCCCTGAACATATTATAAAAGCCCGCGCTGTGATTCTGGCTACCGGACGCTTTTTCGGAGGCGGACTTTATGCAGAGCGTGACGGCATCCGGGAAACCGTCATGGGACTTAAGGTTGTCCAGCCGGCATCCCGCTCGGAATGGCACCGGGACGATTTTTTTGATCCGCAGGGGCATCCCATCCACCATGCGGGTCTTGAAACTGATGACCTGTTCCGCCCCCTCGACGCATCAGGGCATCCGGCATATCCCAATCTCTTTGCCGCAGGCTCAATCCTCGCCCACCAGGACTGGATAAGATCCAAATCAGGTGTGGGGCTTGCCGTATGTTCTGCCGCTGCAGCGGTTGAATCATTTATTTATCTTAAAGGCGCAAAGAAATGATGCTTTCTTTTTCTCAGTTTCCTGCGGCACTCAAGGCGGATATCCGGTTTGTCCTTACCGATATCGACGA
Source organism: Pseudomonadota bacterium (assembly GCA_018830925.1). GTDB lineage: Bacteria > Desulfobacterota > Desulfobacteria > Desulfobacterales > RPRI01 > RPRI01. The sequence continues at coordinate 6,179 of JAHJRK010000092.1, read as the reverse complement.
TACGCTGACCAGTCACGGCAGGCTTCCGGCCGTGGTCTTTACTGCAATGGAAAGTTTAAAAAAGGCGGAAAAAAGAATCATACCGATTACAGGCCGCCCCGCCGGGTGGTGCGATCATATCGCCCGCATGTGGCCAATCGACGGAATTGTTGGTGAAAACGGCGCATTCTATTTCAGTTACGACAGGAACCGGAAAAAAATGCTCCGCAGATACTGGAAATCGGAAAAAGACCGGAAAATTGACCGCATAAAACTTGATAAAATCAAACAGGATATACTGAAAATGATTCCCGGATGCGCTGTAGCATCGGATCAGGCTTATCGTGAAGCCGATCTTGCCATAGATTATTGCGAAGATGTCCCGCCCCTTGAAATGGAAGAAGCGGATAAAATCGTAAAATGCTTCCAAGAGTCCGGCGCACAGGCGAAAATAAGCTCCATTCATGTCAACGGCTGGTTCGGAGATTATGATAAGCTCTCCATGACCCGCCTGCTCTTTGAAGAAGTTTTCGATGAAAACCTCGAATCCGTCAAACATCAGGTTATTTTTACCGGGGATTCGCCGAACGACGCGCCTATGTTCGGATATTTCCCGAACTCAGTCGGCGTGGCCAATGTGATTCATTTCAAGGGTAAGATGACCCATGAACCTGCATGGGTCACGGAGAAAGAAGGGGGGTACGGTTTTGCCGAGATGGTAGATATACTTCTTTCCCGCCATACCGCGACCATGCGAATGTGAGTTATTCAAAGCTCTCTCATTCTGGCAGAACCAGGCATTTTTGCGGATTCAAAGAAAGGTATAGTTCATGACCTTCTTCCTGGGGGAGTTGATGCGGGGCCTGCACCCTGATCATGGTGCCATTTATTTTTACGAACAGAAAAAGGAAGTTGCCGAGGTACGCCTTATGGGCAATCGTGCCCCTGAACAGATTCTCAACGGCTTGAGGCGGTTCCGTGAATACCTCCACATCCTCGGGACGTATCGATGCATAGACTTTTTGGCCCGGTGTCATCTCCTCACCCCGGGTTGACCTGCACAAAATCTTCTCACTGAATTCTGTGCGCACATAAACTTCATTTGCACCGGGAAGAACCCGGACGACATCCCCCGGGATGAAATTCATGGCGCCGATAAAATCTGCTACAAACCTGTTAGCGGGTTTTTCGTATATTTCGTGAGGAGGGCCGATCTGAACAATGTTTCCTTTTTCCATAACTACGATCCGGTCTGAAATAACCATCGCTTCCGCCTGATCGTGGGTTACATAGACCGAAGTGATACCCATGCGTTTTACCAGGCTCTTGATTTCAAATCTCATTTTTTCCCTGAGCTTGGCATCAAGGTTGCTCAGCGGTTCATCCAGAAGCAATACTTTGGGGTTTCTTATAAGAGCCCGCGCAAGAGCGACTCTCTGCTGCTGCCCGCCGCTCAACTGTCCCGGATATCTGTCCTCCAGGCCCTGCAACCCCACCAATTCCACTACATCTTTAGCCTTTTCCTTGATACTCTGCCTGGATATTTTTTGAAGTCTCAAGCCGTAAACTATATTGTTGTATACCTTCATGTGCGGCCATACGGCATAATTCTGGAACATCATGCCGATTCCTCTTTTTGCCGGCTGGACAAACCCTTCCGAAAACATCGGCTTTCCGTCAATAATTATGTCGCCTTCCTCCGGCTTTTCCAATCCGGCGATGCAGCGCAAAGTGGTTGTTTTGCCGCATCCGCTGGGCCCGAGGAGGGTCAACAATTCCCCCTCGTTCACCTCAAGCTGTATGCGGTTGACCGCCGTTACTTTCTTATACCGTTTGAACAGATTGCGGATCTCTATGAATGCCATTAAATTTGTCTCCTTAGGGGCCGTTACGAAAAACTATTAAATTTCTAACCATTTCGTTACGGCCCCTTATGCCGGTTACGATATTACAGTTATTGTTGAACAACGGCTTGGTTCGTAACTTTTTTTCATGCCGCACCCACGGCCTGTCGGCCGGTTATTTTTTCTCACCGGGGCCCCAGGCAGCTTTGAGGATACCTCCGCCGATTTTCGCAATGATCAGCAGAAGAATAAATGTGATCACTATCATGAGAAAAGCCATAGCCGCGCAAATTCCGAATTCCATGCCACGGTGCCAGTTCAGGTAGATTCCTATTGGCAAGGTTTCCCACCCTCCCCTGTAAAGAAATATTGCGGTGGAAATCTCCTGAAACGCCATGATGAAAAACATCACCACGCCGACAAGGACTCCTTTGATCAAAAGCGGGAGGGTTATGTATATAAAAGTCCCGAATTTGCCCACACCCGATACCTCCGAGGCCTCCTCGAGCGAAATATCCAGTTGCAGATAGGAAGAGTGCGCTATCCGCAGAAAATATGGAAGCCGTCGTGAAAAGAGGGCTAGCGGCATTATGATCCAATGCGTGGCTAGCGGTATGCCTTTCCAGAAGGCGAGAAGATAACTGACGCCTATCGCAATACCCGGGAAAGCCAGCATCAGCGTGATAATAAAGTCGAGCGCATCTTTTCCCGGAACACGTGTACGAACAATGATATATGCGGCCGGGAGCCCGAAAGCGATCCCGAAAATCAGGGCTATACTGCTGAAAAGAAACGAATTTTTTATCAGACCCGGGCTTTCCAGGAGAATTACTCTGAAGTTGTCAAGAGTCCAGTAGGTTGGAAGCGGTTCAAAAACCCATCTTCTGGAAAAAGCGGACAACCCCAGAACGATCGGAATCAGCAGGACAAGGGCAGCGATAAAAAACATATACAGATACGAGCCGGTTTTCACAAGCGGACCGGGTTCAATCACTCTTCCTTCAGAAGTTGTTCCTTTCGAGAGGCCGGTATACTTTCTTTTTTCCACCCACCATCTTGCAAGCAGAAAAATAGTGATGCAAATTACTGAAGAAACAATCACAGCCACGATCCCCATATATTTCCGGTGCATATCGGTAAAGTGATAGGCAATATTGATGTAGGCGACCGAAGGAAGAAAGTCCACCTGTCCCAGAATCAAAGGAGTAAGCCAGTCCGTAAAAGGCCACAGGAATACGATAACGGCGCCCGCCAGATAACTCGGCGTGCAGAGAGGCAATGTGACTGTTATGAATCTCCAGAAACCGCTGGCGCCCTCAACTTCGGCGGCCTCTTCAAAAGAAGGATCAATGGTTGTCAAACCCGCTGATAGACTTAGTACGATGAAAGGAAGCATATGCAGGGCTTCGATGAATACCAGTCCGTGGAATCCGTAGATGAAATTAATGGGTTTCTCGATTATTCCGGCATTCATGAGAAGCAGATTCATAGTGCCGAATTTTCCGAAAAAGATTACGAACGCAAATACCCCCGCGTAGGCCGGTAAAACAATCGGCAAAAGGATAAGAGCCGTGAAAATTGTCTTACCCCGCTGCCTGTATCGCGCCAGAATGTATGCCAGGGGTATTCCGAACAATGTTGTTGCCAGAAGCACCATAGTGCTCAACACCAAGGTGTTCCAGAAGGTTTTGAGATAATAAGTGTCCTGGAAAAATTCCAGGTAATTGTTGATGCCAAATTCGGCGGTTCCGGAAATTTTGAAACTTTCCATCATCAGAATTGAAAGGGGATAAAGCACCAATAAAGCGATTACACACCACAGGAGAGACGCAATAAAATTATTGCCGCGGGACATTTAGACATCCTTATTTGTGATGGACCTGTATAAAGGCCCCAATATGCTCACTTAATGAGCTTTGGGGGGATTTTTACCAAGCCGTTACCCGTTACTCCGTGATCTACGGGCAGGCTGCAGCCCGCCCGTAGATGAAATCCGGAGAATATTCTTTTTTAAATTGGAATAATCCCTGTTGAAGCCTGACAGGGCTTATCCTTACTTCTCTACAAGCAGAGAGCGTGCTTTCGCTGCTGCCAGTCGTGCAGCCGCATAATTACCGTCATACTCGAAGATCTTCCTGGCTTCTTTGATTTTGGCTTCAGCCTTTTTCACGTTCATTTTGGCCGCTTTCGCAGCGTTAACTTCTCCCTCGACTTCTTCTATCAGGAACAGACTGCTCTTCAATTCGCCCCATTTCCTGTAAATCTCGAACTCATAGTAGCGGTTGACTTCGTCCCATCTCTTTGCTGCAAGATCCAGGTCGTACTCAATGAAGCCGACCTTCAGGTCCCAGAAGTTATCGACTCCAAGAGCAGCCTTGGCATGTTTGGCCATGGCAACGCCTTCTTTTTCCCACTGGGTGAAATTAATATCCGTCCTTGCTGTGAAATAACCTCCTTCCAGAACATATTTTTGACCTTCCATGCTGAACAGCCAGTCCAGAAAAATTTTCCCGACGGCTTCGTTGGGCGCGTTTTTCATCAGCGCAACCGCTTCGGGAACAAGGATCGTTTTGTCAGGGAGCAGGTCACGCACGGGATAGCCGTCTTTGCGCGCGACCATCGCGTTCATCTGCGGCTGGGCAACTCCGATGGGCACTTCTCCCCGGCTCGTGAGTTGGGTTGTGTCCGTGCTGCCTGTTGAGAATCGGGCCAATTGCGCCGCCAGCAGCCTGTTCATCGCCCAACCCTCTTTTTCTCCGAATCCCTGCAGGAGGATCTCCACAACCTCGTGCTGCGTACCGGAGGCATATGGCAGTGTCTGAACGATGTTGCCTCTGTATATAGGATTGAGAAGTTCCTTCCACGTTTTCGGGGGAGGCAGCTTCAGGGCTTTCAAGACTTTCTCGTTGTACAGGTTGGTGACGATCCAGGGCGCGAAACATGTCCAGTAACCGGCAGCATCCTTTACCTTCATGCCGTTCCATTCGGCGGGAACCATATCCCAATCCTTCGGCTTGTAAGTAACGATTCGTCCTTCTTTTTTCAGGACCTCATGCGCCGGTGCGCCGGCACCCAGGAATATATCGGCATCAGGTTTATCGCCCCACGCCCTCACTTTATCGATGCAGACCGGCCAACCGCCGGGACGCACAAAAGTGATATCCACATCTTTACCATAGGTTTTTTTATAGTATTCCTTGAAACCCATGGTCAGGCTGTCGGATAACTCCTTGTAAACTGGACCGACCCATCCCAGTTTGTCGGCTGCCTGTGCGTCTGTTGCAAAAGCAGGAAGGAGCAGCGCTATTGAAAAGACAGCCAAGAATGTTGCAGTTAGGATTCTCTTATTCATTTCGACCTCCTTATGGTGATGTTGTCATAAAAAACATATATAATTTCTTAATCTTCAATCACCTCTACCTGGATAAATATCCTCTTTCAGCCTACAATCCGCTGACCCACCACATATTTTTTCCGCTATAACCCCCTTTCCTTTTTAATTAATGAATTGTTTTATACCATATTTGTACTTCTTTACTTGTAATTCCATTAAAAACATACGTCAAGAATAATAATTTTATTATAACATACTGCTATCATAACAAAACACTACAATATCGCAAAAAAGTTCATCAAACTTATTTGCCTCTCTATCTTTTAATTTTTCCGGGAAGAATGAATTCATACCTTTTCATCAAAATTTTTGTTTTAATAAACCGGTCAATGCGGCGAAAAGCGAGAAACAGAGCCCATATCATCCTGTCGGTGCCGTAATATTTTTCAACCTCCCGGGCCGAAAGAGGATTTTCATTCCCGAAGATCATGCCGTTCATCACCTCAACCGCTAAGGGAACCATCTCCGGTTTCTGCTCCTTGTACAGATTAGCCGCAAGATCAATGCATACCTGGCGCTTGTCGTAATAACGGTTCATGACATCTTCTAAAAAAAAGAGCCGCAGCATCCAGCGCAGGAAACCGGGAGCGCTTTGCAGCAGGAGTTCCGGATCGAGCTGCTCAACCCCGTTTTTTCTGTAAAGAGGTGTGCTTGTATCGACAAAATATAATTCACCGGACAGGTTTTCAGGAAAAACCCAGTTGGAGAGCTGGCCGTCCAGCGCAAGCTCAAAGAGAGGCTTCTTTTCCCTGTTATAGCTCCACACAAGCTCGATCCGCGAGAGGATATTTTCAATCATTTTCCCTGTTTCATCAGGATTTAAAAGATGGATAAGTTTATGGGCAAAGCGTTCGGGAGGAAGGATCTTCTGGGCGATATAGAGCACAACCGGTCTTTCGGGAAGAGCAACTATTACGGTTTCACTTTCAGGAAGCTTCAGCCCGGATTCGGCAAGGAGATTA
>JAHJRK010000577.1 GCA_018830925.1 Pseudomonadota bacterium | reverse complement strand
GCTGGGCGTTGTACGATTTTGCGAATTCGGCCTTTGCAACGACCGTAATGGCCGGTTTTTTCCCTATTTTTTTCAAACAGTACTGGAGTTTCGGCGCAGACGTCAATCTCAGCACAGCCCGGCTCGGATTGGGTAATTCTGTTGCAAGCATAATGATTGCGCTGATGGCGCCTGTACTGGGAGCGATAGCGGACAGGGGTTCGATAAAGAAAAAATTCCTGGTTTTTTTTGCCTATCTTGGCGTTGTCATGACGGCCTCTCTATACCTTGTGCAGAAAGGTGACTGGATTCTAGCCGTTTTTATTTATTCTTTTGCAATCATAGGTTTTTCGGGCGCAAACATATTTTATGATTCTCTTTTGCCGGGCATCGCGGAAAAAGATGAGATCGATTATGTGTCGGGCCTCGGCTACGGAATAGGATACCTTGGGGGAGGCCTCTTGTTCCTTGTAAATGTGCTGATGACGCTGATGCCTGAAAAATTCGGGATTTCCGACCCGACAAGTGCGGTAAAAATATCGTTTCTTTCAGTTGCGCTCTGGTGGGGTTTTTTTACGCTGTTTACGATTTTATGGGTTCCGGAAGTAAAAGCTGCCGGGTCTGAAAAGAACGGACGCGGTTTTGTTAAGGGAGGTTTATGGCAGTTATCAGAGACATTTAAAGAGATACGATCTCAAAAAAAATAGCTCTTTTTTTGCTTGCCTACTGGTTTTATATCGACGGAGTTGATACTATCATCCGCATGGCCGTTGATTACGAAATGTCGCTGGGATTTGATTCCAAAGACCTTATCATATCGCTTCTGATTGTCCAGTTTGTCGGATTTCCTGCCGCAATTGTTTTCGGAAAACTGGGGCAGAAATGGGGTGTGCGCCGGTCGATTTTCCTTTCAATCGGAATATATATCTTTGTCGTCATTTGGGGAACGATGATGACGAAACGCGTGGAATTTTATATTCTTGCAGTTGTTATCGGTCTTTCCCAGGGAGGCATACAGGCGCTCAGCCGTTCATATTATTCACGGCTTATTCCACCTGATAAAACAGCCGAGTATTTCGGGTTTTATAATATGCTGGGAAAATTCGCGGTAATTTTTGGTCCTGCCCTGATCGGCATCACAGGCCTTGCAGTAAAAAAAGCTTTAATGCCGCCTTCACCGTCGATATACGAGATGGAACATATCGGACAAATCGCATCCAGAGCAGGCATTGCTTCGGTACTGATTCTCTTTATTGCAGGGGGAGTTTTATTTTATTTTGTTCGTGAAGAAAAAAATTAAATTTGACCTTTTACGGTAGTAGCGACAATCGCTTGAAGTTTTGCCGCATTATTTGAAAAAATCCACTCTGTTCCCCTATTTAATTCCCGAAATAGGCTGTTTTGGGAACCAATGAAGCCTGTTCCTATCTTCTGGTTTTTGTCCGTGTGCTTTTTAAACACGGAGTCCGATATGAGAAGGTAGTGTCCTGCAATTCCGCCGTAATTGTTCTTCAGTGCAATTTCGCTTATTCTGTCGATATTAAATCTTGCTACAGGAAGAAACGCAGTTTCAGGTACGAAATCGATTATGTTGAAGATGCCGGGCGAAAGGGATATTAAATGATAATCTTTCGCGGGTTCAAGTGCTGAAAAAAGATCTTTTAATACACCGGCCTGATGAACAGGATCGGGATAGAATTCCTCTTTTATCTCCACCATGAGATGCAGTTTTCGGCCGTACCTTAAGATTATTTCGGGAAGAGATGGTATTTCCGGGATTGATGATTTTAAATCGGAAAAAGATGTTTCATTAATGTTGAGGTTTTTTTTAAACAGCCGCTTTGTATTTCTGTCGTGAAATACAACGGGTATTAAGTCTTTTGTCCATCGCAGGTCAAACTCAATCCCGAAAATTCCATTTTCAAGGGCTTTGTCGAATGCCTTAAGGGTGTTTTCAAAAACACCCCTGTTATCATGTTCTCCTCTGTGCGAAATGATTTTGCAGTTTACGAGACGCTTTTTATCCGGCCGGGACTGAGGGTATCCGGAGATTAACAAGTCAGTGGTTTTGCATAGTATTTTTTCAGTAGAATCAGCAAGAATCTCTTTAAGTCTATGAATCATGATCTTTTTTCTCTTCATTTATGCATGATTCTTCATGTCTGCATAAATTACACCTGGTTTCACTGCATATCTGGCATGAAAAACAGTCGTGGCATTTCGTCTTTTTAGCGGTTTCGGGTTTTGTTACAGGAACAAAAAACTTTCCGCTTATATTTGGAATAGTAACAAAGGTCATAAAGATTGTATTTTTTTTATCCTTAACTTGACGCCGATATAGATTTTTGTTATGAACCCTGACAAATTATAATCTGAACTTGTCGACTTCTCTTTTCTTTTGTTTTTGAATATCCGACTCTTGCTCATGTTGACTTTTCAGGATCATTGTACCATTCGGAAAGGTATGGGTAAAGAGAGAATTCAAATATCGAATCTTGTGAACATGTTTGCCCCTCAATGTGTGCTTGATGAGGTTAAAACAACTGTTCGCATGGCATACCCCGCTTTTGATTTTGATCCAGTAGAGCATGCTTTCAAGGATGTTGTAAATCTTTTCCACGGCAAATATCCCGGATACCGGCAATGCAATACCAGATATCATGATCTGAGGCACACTTCTGACGCATTCCTTGCAATGGTTCGTCTTATCCACGGCGCCGTACTGGAAGGTGAGAAGATCGGGATGGAGAATGCAAGACTTGCCCTGATTACGACGCTGATGCATGACACTGGATACATTCAAACCGAGGATGACCGTTCCGGCACCGGCGCAAAATATACCAGGATTCATGTTGAACGAAGCATTGAGTTTACGAAAAGATATTTTTCGGGAAACGGGTTCTCAAAGGATCAG
>JAHJRK010000576.1 GCA_018830925.1 Pseudomonadota bacterium | reverse complement strand
TGGTTTTGCGCCCGGCCTTGAAAAGGTTTCGGATGAAGTATTAAAACTTGTGGCGTGCCACGGGGCGATAAGAGCCAATCAAAAGCTTTCAGACAAAGAGGTAAGAACCCTTGTGGATCAGCTTGATGGTTGTGAAATGCCATCTCATTGTCCGCACGGACGTCCGACATGGATAAGTTTTACAATAAATGAGCTTGAAAAATTCTTCAAGAGGATAGGATAAAAAATCGATCTTTTTACGAGGCTATCAAGGTTGAATAAAAATGTTTGATTTTACAGTAGCTTTTGAATCGAAAAAGAGCCGGGCTCGGGCCGGAATTATGCGGACATCTCATGGTGTTGTCGAAACGCCTGTATTTATGCCGGTTGGGACGCTTGCATCCGTAAAATCACTTTCTCCTGAAGAAATCGCAGGAGCAGGAGCAAGCATCATTCTTGGCAATACATATCATTTATATTTAAGGCCCGGCTGTGATGTCATCAGTCTTTTTTCGGGCCTCCACGGCTTCATGAACTGGAACAGGCCTATTTTAACCGACAGCGGCGGATTCCAGGTGTTTTCACTTGCAAAACTGTCAAAGATAACCGACGAGGGATACACATTCCAGTCCCATATCGACGGTTCAAGCCATATCCTTACACCGGAGAAAGCTGTTGAAGTTCAGATTTCTCTGGGTTCTGATATCATGATGTGCCTTGATCAGTGCATACATTATCCTGCTGAAAAAAATGAAGCAGAATCTGCGGTAGAGCTCACAACCGCATGGGCAAAAAGATGCAAAAAAACATGGGAAGATAGCGGCAAAAAGAAAAGGGCCCTTTTCGGAATTATCCAGGGCGGGATGTATAAGGATCTTCGAAAAAAATCTGCAACAGATCTTGTTGAAACGGAGTTTTCGGGATATGCGCTGGGTGGCTTAAGTGTGGGAGAACCGGTTGAAATCATGCTTGAAATTGCTGAATTTACGCTCCCGAAGCTCCCGGATGAAAAACCAAAATATGTTATGGGGGTTGGAACACCTGAAAATCTTGTTGAGCTTGTTTCCCTTGGCTCTGATATGTTTGACTGCGTCCTTCCTACGAGAAATGCAAGAAACGGTCAGATGTTTACGGCTGAAGGCACAATCAATATTTGTAATTCACAGTATAAATATGATACGTCTTCTGTTGAAAAGGGATGCATTTGCTATACATGCCGGAATTATTCACGTGCGTATTTAAGGCATCTTTTCATGGCGAAGGAACTTCTTGCCTATCGCTTGAATACGATACATAATATTCACTATTATACAAAACTCATGAGAGATATGAGAACGGCTATATTAAACGATGCATTTGAGGTGTTCAGGAAGGATTTTTATAATAAAAGGTGAGAGGTGTGAGTACCGAACATCGAATATCGAAATTCGAAGTACGATGTACGAAATTCGAAAGGCAGGGGGATATTATGAAAAAACTGGTTGAAGAGGCTATAAATAAAATCAGACCTATGCTTCAGAAAGACGGCGGTGATGTGGAACTTGTTGATGTAAATGAAGGAGTAGTCAAGGTGCGCCTGAAAGGCGCATGCGCGGGATGCCCCATGTCACAGATGACATTAAAAAACGGAATTGAAAGGTTTTTAAAACAGGAGATTCCGGGAGTGAAATCGGTGGTATCGGCCTAAGAAGAAGGCGTGAGGTGCGAGGGAAAAGAACGGGAAAGGAGTATTAAAAGATGTCTATTGCAAAAAATATTGAGAATATTATTTCCAAGTCATCCTGGATAAGAAAGATGTTTGAGGAAGGCGCCCGCCTTAAGGCGGAGCACGGTGCAAAAAATGTTTTTGATTTCAGTCTCGGGAACCCTAATGTGCAGCCTCCTGATAAATTCAGGAAGGTGCTTTTGGATACGGTAAAATCTCTGGGTTACGGGGATCATGCCTATATGCCGAATACAGGTTATCCGCATGTTCGCAAGGCAGTAGCGAGTTATCTTTCAGTAGAACAGGAGACGCCTGTCACGGAGAACGAGGTTATCATGACCTGCGGCGCTGCCGGGGCATTGAATATTATTTTTAAAACCATACTCGATCCGGGAGATGAGGTAGTTACACCGGCCCCGTGTTTTGTGGAATACGGTTTTTATGCTTCAAACCACGGAGGAGTTTTAAAGACAGTTCCTACAAACAGGGATTTCTCTCTCAATATGAATGCATTTTCCTCAGCTGTAACAGAAAAGACAAAAACGGTATTGATAAATTCCCCGAACAATCCGACAGGCCAGATATATTCCAAAGAAAGCCTTGCGGAGCTTGGAAAGCTTTTGACTGAAAAGGGGAAAAAGTTCGGGAAGACAATTTATCTTTTATCGGATGAGCCATACCGCAAGATAGCCTATGATGGAGTAAAAATACCGGGCATTTTTACCTGCTACAATGAATCAATAATCGCAACCTCGTATTCGAAGGATATATCGATTCCGGGCGAACGAATCGGTTTTGCGGCAGTGAATCCTGCGGCAACGCACAAGAACGCGCTCCTTGGCGGAATGGCGCTTGCAAACAGAATTCTCGGATTTGTTAATGCTCCCGCGCTCATGCAGCGTGTCGTTGCTTCGATGCAGGGAGAGAGTGTTGATGTCTCAGAATATGCGAGAAAAAGAGAGCTTCTGTGCAACGGACTTGCAGAATACGGATACAAGTTTGTAAAGCCGCCCGGTGCCTTTTATCTGTTTCCCGAAACACCCATTGAAGATGATGTCAGGTTTGTCAGG
>JAHJRK010000575.1 GCA_018830925.1 Pseudomonadota bacterium | reverse complement strand
TGTTTAAGTTTAAAAATAACACCGATTTAAAAATTATTATGGCATTGACGCTTGTCCATTTCACAGGCGATTTTTACCATTCGTTCATAAGCCCCCTGCTTCCGGTTCTGATTCAGAAATACTCCCTTACACTCACACAGGCGGGCTTCATTGCCGGGATAAGCCGCTTTCTTGCTTTTGTTGTGCAGCCTCCGATAGGATATCTTGCCGACCGCTATAAAACACGCGCTTTTGTTCTTGGGGGGCCTTTGATCGTCGTCATTTCGACATCACTCGTGGGAATCGCGCCTTCATATGCCATTCTCCTTCTCCTTGTATCGGCCAGTTCAATAGGTTCATCCATTTTCCATCCCACAACAGCCGGGATGATTTCATCATACTCGGGACGCAACTTCGCCTTTTCCATGTCGGTATTCAACATGGGCGGAACCCTTGCATTCGGATTGGGGCCGCTTTTTATCACATGGCTTGTGGCGGGATACGGTCTTGAAGCAACGCCCTATACCGTCTTCTTAGGCCTTGCAAGCATGTATTTTTTGTATAAAATCATTCCAATGCCTGTCGGGGAAGGGCTCAGCAACCTGGGTCTTTTCGGTTCAATAAAAGAGATTTTCGGGCCGGTATGGAAATCGATAATTCTTCTCTGGCTGATCATGGTTTTAAGGGCCTTTGTGAGCCAGTCTTTTGTGACTTTCTTCCCGGTCTTATACAGCTGGGAAGGACATTCGCTTGTATCGATCGGTTTACTTGTGGCAATCTTTACCGTAGCCGGCTCGATGAGCGGGCTCATTGCAGGACACATGGCAGACAAGATGGGATTTAAACCGGTTTTTTACATCACCCATCTTTTAACGCCGCCTTGCATGCTTCTTCTTCTCTATCTTCCGGGAAACTGGGTTTATCTCGGAGCGATGCTGGCCGGTTTTTTTGTCCTCGCAACCCTCCCTCTCGGAGTCACAATGGCACAGAAACTCGCCCCCGGAGGAAAATCGATGGCTTCGAGTCTCATGATGGGACTTGCGTGGGGAACAGGCGGAGTGCTCACCCCGGTAACAGGAAAACTGTGCGATATTTTCACAATAAAGCCGGTCCTATGCGTTATTGCGTTCATACCGTTTATTACTCTGTGGCTTATCCGTCTGCTTCCTAAAGAAGAGAAGGAGTCAAATCAAGCTCAAAATATTGCGCCATAACAGGCTTTCCCCAGTGGGCATCTTCCCACTCTTCGCATAAAACGAATCCGAAGGCTTCATAAAGGTGCCGGGCTGGATCAAGCCCGGCAAAAGTTGTAAGATATATTTTGCTGTGGTTTGCGTTTTTGCAGAATAAAACGGCTTCACGCATTAACATTCTTCCTGTTCCGCGCTTTTGTACCTCCGGATCAACTATAAACCAGCGAAGGCGGGCGCCTTTTGTTTTCCCTTCGATTCCGTCAATGGAGACCGACCCCGCAATCTTTCCATCATCTTCGGCCACCCAGAATCCGTCGCGGGTCGTATCAAAACGGCTTAAGAATTCGGAAAGTTCGGTAGCCACCTTGGCCTCAAAAAAAAGGCCGAAGTCCCAGTATCGGCTGTAATAAGTTCCATGGAGCTCTGCAACCCGGCCTATCGCTCCGGGGATGTATCCGGACAGGATTTTCATATTATGCATGGCTGTTCCTCCGTTTTAATGACATAAGTTTTTTCTCCCAATTAGTCGGGAGAAAGGGGTCCAGAAATTCGCTCAGTTTTCCGGTCACTTGAATCCTGGGACACTGGAACCCTTGAATCCTCACAGGATCACAAACCAATTTAGAAGATGATCCTGATATTATATATCAAGATACCTGATTAACTTGCAATATTTTATGGTTGTGTTATTTTAACATAAATACTTGGATAAGTATCGATTCGAATTGAAGCTCCCCGCCGCAAGCCGTGGAAATTTGCGCTTGCTATTGCAATTTAGCTTTTTATGAATTCATCAAACTTATTATCAACAAAGGATTATATGGAATTAGAAGATAAAATAACCGCGCTTGAAAAAACCGTAGCAAAGTTACGGCTTGCACTTGAGAGAACCATCAAAACTCTTACCATCACCTCCGAGGCAAAAGATCCTTATACGGCAGGCCATCAAAGACGCGTTTCCGATCTCTCAAGGGCGATAGCGCAGGAAATGGGTTTGCCGGAAAACGTTGTTGATGGAATACGCATGGCAGGTTTAACTCACGATCTCGGCAAGATAAGGGTGCCGGGTGAGATCTTAGGCAAGCCTTCAAAATTAAGCGATCTCGAATTCCAGTTGGTAAAAACTCATCCTGAAATCGGTTATGCTCTGTTAAAAGATGTCGAATTTCCATGGCCGGTTGCAGATATTGTTCTTCAGCACCATGAAAGAATTAACGGATCAGGATATCCCAGAAGACTGAAAGGTCCGGATATAAGAATAGAGGCAAAAATAATAGCAATAGCTGATGTAGTGGAAACAATATCATCCACCAGGCCTTACAGGCAGTCGCTTGGAGTTGAAGCAGCCCTTGAGCAGATCTCAAAAAACAGAGGAATTCTATATGATGAAAAAGCGGCTGACGCCTGCCTCAGGCTTTTTGAGGAAAAGCGATTTAAATTCAAATAAGGAGAATTTAAAAAGTCTCTGCAAAGTGGTTCATGGTCACTGACAGAGGTCTTCCAAAAAGAAAATCAAGCAGTTCAGGATCAAGCTCTCCTTTTTTTACAACAAGTTCCCGTATGATCTTATCGTATTCAATGAGTTCAGTGACATTTCCGGACAAATCCCCCTTTTTTGCCTTTTCGGATACTTCAATCAGTTTTCTTATTTTTTTGTATGAACATCTTTGATCATGCTCAATAACAAGAGCCCACAGCCCTTCGACTGTACTGATAATATCTTTTCTTGTAAGCAGATTCTTACCGAAAATCCGTTCTATATCTCCCGTATCCAGGCATTTAAGAAGTTTGCATTCAAGCGGACGGTATTCATAAACAGCGCATCTTTTTTCAGTTTCATCGTAAAAAAAACAGGTCCAGCTGTTTTTCTGCCCCTTGATTTTTATTATATCCGAAGGCGCAAAAACAATCCTTTCACTTATGTTGTCCCGGACAGGCTCTCCTTCTCTTATCGTATAGAGATATTTTGCCGAGATGAACCCGTCTTCTATAAGCGCCCTGTCCTCAATATGAAAAGACGGGCCTCCCTTTTTGCAGCAGGCCCCGCATCTTTTGCATTCTGTTAAGTTCATGGTTTCTTGGTTCGTATTTAGTACATCGTACTTCGCACTTCGATATTCGATCTATATTCTTCGGGTCTTCGTGTTCTTGTGTGATTCTTTCGATTTTCGATATTCTATATTCGATGTTCGATTTATGCCTCCTGCCTCCTGGCCCTTGCCAAAAGAATCAGCGAGAGAACGGAAGAGACAACAAAACAGGCGCCCATTGCATAAAATACGGATTCAAGGCCGTAATTATCCGCAAGATATCCCGAAACCGCGGCGGCGGTAGACCCTATTCCGAAAGTCACAAAAAAGTGTATTCCGTAACCTATTCCATGTCGGTGTTTCGGAAGATAATTAGAGAGCAGAAAATTTTGCATGGGCTGGGTTGAAAAATAAAAAAACGCGTAAAAAACAGACGAAGCAATCAAAATAAATCCCGAACTCTTTGCCATAATAAACACAAAAAAAGTGCCGATAAGAATAGCGCAGAAATATATACTCTCCGGCCTGAAACGGTCTGTGAGGCGTCCGCCTATGTATTGGCCCAGTGCGCCTGAAACAAGCGCTATGGTTGCCACCGTTCCGCCAAGAGTTACTTTGCTCAAGGTAATAAAACCAAAATGAATTTTTTCCCCCATGTAAGCAGGAAGAAAGGTCATTATCCCTTTGTATGTCAGCCCAAGGGCTGCTGCTGAAGAATAGAAGATAATCAGGTTGAGATAAGATATTCTTTTTTCAGATTTGTTATTAATGTCCGTTGCTTCGGCTGTAAAAGCAGATTTTGCCGGAACCGAAAAAGAGAAAACACCTGCGGCTATACCCATCACGCCGAAAATCACATGAGGCGCTTTCCATCCCATATTTGAGCCAAGCCATGCGGCGAGCATGGGAACTGATGCAACACCAAGGCTCCCTGCTATGCCGTGGATTCCGAATGCATTTCCTTTTTCCCGGACAGACTGGCTTATGAGAGTATTTGAAGCCGGATGGTACATGCTGCAGAAAAGCCCGATAAACCCCATTATGATTCCATATGCAAATATAGACGGAATAAAAAAAACAAGGGTTGAAAGCAGACCGGAACCTAACAGGAAAAGGGTAACAAGGCGGCGCGGCCCTAACCTGTCGGCCAGAAAACCGGCAGGAAGCGATCCGATCCCGAAAGCATATGAAAAAACGGATACTATTATCCCAAGATGAAAATAATCAGTTCCGAATTCGACTATTAATAAAGGTATCAGAGGCGGCAGCACGCCTTCGAACAAATGCACCAGGCTGTGGGATGCCGTTGTAAGCCCCATTATCTTTTTTTCATCACGATTCATTATATTGAGTTCCTGGTCTCATGATTCGAACTTCGAATATCGTACTTCGATATTTCTTATTCGATATTCTATATTCGATGTTCGATGTACGTTCTTTCTACTCTTGCCTCATGCCTCACGCCTCAATACATCTCCGGCCTTCTGTTCGGCAGGAAATAACGCATTCTATGATTGCGCACCTTTTCCAAGTTTTCCGCCTTAAGATCCGCAACAATCATTACTTCCTTTCCGCATGTATCCTTTTCAATCACTTCACCGGAAGGGCCGATCACCATGCCTGTACCCGGAAATTGCAGACCGGCGGCATTTTCTCCGCACTGGTTGCATGCAACGATAAAAAGACCGTTGTCGAAAGCTCTTGCCGTAAGGTGGCGCATCCATGATCTGCGCTTTTCTTCAGGTGTTCCTCTCGGAGAAGCGTGCGGCATGAATATGACATCAGCCCCCATTAGAGCCATGCGTGTTGAAAGCTCTGGAAAATGCGCATCGTAGCAAAGCTGAATTCCGAATTTTATCCCTCCGGCATCAAACAGCATAACTTCATCTCCTGCCGTAAAAAGATCTTTTTCAACAGGAGCAAGGTGCAGTTTCCTGTAAACACCGATATAACCACCCGGTTTTACAACGATATGACTCGCGCAAATCCGGCCACTCTTATCTTTTTCTGCCATGCCGGCAAGTATCACGATATCATATTTTGAAGAGATGTCCGACACTATTCCAGTTATTTCACCCGGAATTTCTTCAGCAGCCTCAAATATTTTTCCGTCTGTTCCGTACCCGGTAATATTTAATTCAGGAAAGCAGATAATTGAAGCGCCTGCCTTTTTTGCGGCCTTTACCCATTTTATCATGGATTCAAGGTTATGGCTGGTATCATAGGAGACGGAATGAAAAATCACTGCGGCTAC
>JAHJRK010000574.1 GCA_018830925.1 Pseudomonadota bacterium | reverse complement strand
ATATGTCAGAGATTCTTTCATATTAAACTCCGTTTCTTAAAAAATAAAATCCGGCATGCTTAAGCCCATGCCCCGACCAAGCCTTATGAAATTTTTTCTCAGACATGGCAAATGTGAATTATTCAAAGCTCCCAAAGTGTATCGGCTTATTTAGGCACATATTGATAGGGTAAGCATGTCAGGTTTTTGTTGAACCGAAACAGCGAGCGCATTCCCCGCTGCTTGTGGCGGGGTTAGCGAGCGAATAAAAAATAGACGCTATTCCCTACGGTCGAAGATTCCCCGTAGCTTGCTGTGGGGAGCTTCAAAGTAATCTGGATTTAAACCGATCAGGCTCAAAAGTCAAAACAAATTTTTTGACATAAGATGCCATATATTGTAACTAAGCCCAGTTATCAATATTAACAAACCTGAAGAGATGAGGCTTAAATTATGAACAAGTTTGCGCGACTTGACCGTTTACCGCCGTATGTCTTTGCAACCGTCAACAAGATAAAGATGGATTCAAGGCATGCCGGAGAGGATATAATCGATCTCGGCATGGGGAATCCCGATCTTGGAACGCCCCAGCATATTGTCGACAAGCTGACCGAAGCTGCCCAGAAGTCGCCTAATCACCGTTATTCCGCCTCTATGGGAATAACCAAACTGAGAATGGCTATAGCAGGCTGGTACAAGCGCAGGTTCGATGTGGATATTGATCCCGATAATGAGGCTATTGTAACAATAGGGGTAAAGGAAGGATTATCCCATCTTATTCTTGTTACAATAAGGCCCGGGGATGTAATTTTTACTCCCACACCGACTTATCCCATTCATCCCTTCTCAGCAATAATTGCCGGAGGGGATGTCCGGGGAATTCCGGTCGGGCCCGGCTGTGATTTTTTTGAGAACCTTATCGATGCCACTCGGCAGACGTGGCCGAAGCCGAAAGTTCTAATAATAAGCTATCCCCACAATCCGACTACCGAGGTGGTGAATCTCGATTTTTTCGAAAAGATAGTCGATTATGCGAAGGAGCACGATATAATGGTCATCCATGACTTCGCATACGCAGACCTTACTTTTGACGGGTATACCGCTCCGAGTTTTCTACAGGTTAAGGGCGCAAAGGATGTCGGGGTCGAATTCTTTTCACTTTCAAAAAGCTATAACATGCCGGGCTGGCGCGTTGGTTTTTGCGTAGGTAATCCGGAGATTGTTGCCGCTCTGCGCAGAATAAAAAGCTACCTTGATTACGGGGTATTCCAGCCGATTCAGATAGCGTCGATTATCGCTTTAAACGGTCCGCAGGATTGTGTAAAAGATATATGCAACACCTACAGGGAGCGGAGGGATGCCCTTATAAACGGACTTGGCAGGGTGGGCTGGGATATTATGAGTCCGAAGGGGACGATGTTTGTATGGGGGAAAATTCCCGATAAATATTTGAAGATGGGTTCAGTGGAATTTTCCAAGTTTCTTATAAAGGAGGCGCAGGTTGCGGTTGCGCCGGGTCTCGGGTTCGGTGAGTACGGGGATGAATATGTCCGGTTCGCGCTCATTGAAAATGCGATGCGCATAAACCAGGCCGTTCGCGGAATAAAAAAGATTCTGTAGAATCTGAATTTGTGGCTCTATAAGCGGGAGTTGTCATTATGAGAAAAATTAATATAGGTCTGCTGGGTTGCGGAACAGTCGGAACAGGGGTCGCAAAAATACTTCTTGAAAAGAAAGACCTCATCAGCTCAAGAGTGGGAGCTGAATTAAAATTAAAATATGTTGCTGATCTTGATCCGGCCCGCGACAGAGGTATTGAATTTGATGAAGGAGTATTTACCGGCGATGCCTTTAAAGTTATTGATGATCCCGAAACGGATATAATCCTTGAAATGATAGGCGGTGAGAAGACAGCGAAGGATCTGATTTTAAGGGCCATAGAGAACAAAAAGCAGGTTGTGACGGCAAACAAGGCTCTTCTCGCGTCATGCGGGAATGAAATATTCAGGGCTGCCGCCGCAAAAGGAGTCGACGTTGCATACGAAGCAAGCGTCGGAGGATGTATGCCGATTATTAAAACCCTGAGAGAATCCCTTCCAGGAAACCATGTTAAATCGATGATAGGGATATTAAACGGAACATGCAACTATATCCTGTCAAAGATAACGGATGACGGAAGCAGGTTTGAATCGGCGCTTTCCGAGGCCCAGGCAAACGGGTTTGCCGAAGCTGATCCTACTCTTGACATTGAGGGTCTTGATACGGCCCACAAGCTTGCCGTTCTCAACTCAATCGCCTACGGCATGGAGATTAATTTTAAGGATATTTATATAGAAGGCATTTCAAAGATCACCCCGCTTGACATCGAGTTTGCAGGACAGTTCGGCTACAGGATCAAGCTTCTCGCGATAAGCAAAAACAGGGGGGCTTCTGTAGAAGCAAGAGTGCATCCGACAATGATCCCTTTTCAAAACCTTCTGTCT
>JAHJRK010000573.1 GCA_018830925.1 Pseudomonadota bacterium | reverse complement strand
ATGTTCTCCAAAGGTCTCTATTCGATTATGTTTTGTTGACTATCATGCAAAGTAATTATAATTATTATCATTAATATTCATTCTATTTGAGGAAGGAGACGAATCAATGACACATCACGATAATCATAATCATCACAACCACGAAACGGCCTCAACCCTCTCTTTTGATCAAAAAATGGCAAAACTACTGGAACACTGGATAAAGCACAACAAAGAACATGCCGAAACATACCGGGATTGGGCCAAAAAAGCAAAAAATAAAGATATGGGGAAAGTATTTATTCTTCTTGAGGATGCAGCCGCTATAACCGAAGGAATAAACAAGAAGTTTGAAGAAGCATTAAGGATGATGGACTCGTAAAAAGTCATATGCGAACGGATTTGAGATTTTTGGGAAATAGATTTTTAAGGAACTGAGCGTTAAAAATCATCCGCCATAATTCTGGCGGATGATTTAGCAAAGTGACTTAAAAATCCCCAAAAAGCTCATTAAGTGAGCATATTTCGACTTTTTACGAGTTCATCAAGGATGTACGAGATCGTAAACAGTCATTCTGTCCGTCAGGGTCCGCCTGAGACTGAAAAATTTACTTTGCCGTCTAAATATGGACTTTTTACGAAGCCGTCAAATGATGATGGTTTTATAATTTGCCTGAGGCGGTCTGCTTTTATGACTTTTTACGAGTCTATCAAATATTAGTAATTAGCATATTATTTAATAGTGACATATTATCTTTATAATTCAATTTGATATATAATTATTTCTTTTAAAGATAGTTTCAAATATTATACCATTTTAGGTCCATGTAATAAAAATAATATAACTTGACATTAAATCTCAATTAAATTACTAGAATCGGTCAAGTTATATAAGTATTAAACAAATTATATAGTATATAATATTAGAGTATTAACAGAATAACTTATACATTATTTAAAGTAGGAGATATTCTAAAAATATGAAAATTAAAAGGAGATTGAATTGATGTCGGTTGAAAATAAAGTCAAAAAAATTATTGCTGAAAAACTGGGTGTTGAAATTGATAAAGTTATTCCTGAAGCTTCCTTTATTGATGATCTCGGCGCTGATTCGCTTGACCTTGTCGAACTTATAATGACGATGGAGGAAGAATTCGAAATGGATATTTCAGATGATGATGCTGAAAAGCTTGTTACAGTCAAAGATGTAATTGATTTTATAAATGCTCATTAAAACAAGTCTGATATTTGAGGACTTCATAAAAGTCTAAAATCCGACAGCAAAGTAAAAGTTAATTATGCAAAGTGTGGGAATTTTTCGTCATTGAAGCGTAATACCGCAGAATTACTTTTTACGAAGCTGTCGTATTGATTTCTGCTGAATGATAACGAAATATTTTAGCCATAATATGGAGGAATAATTGAACAGGCGTGTGGTTATAACGGGAGTCGGGCTGGTTACGCCTCTTGGAATAGGCGTTAAAGAGACCTGGTCGGCCTTATGTGCCGGAGTGTCAGGAATTACTGAGATAACAAGGTTTGATACCACCGGATTTAACACAAAAATTGCCGGAGAAGTCAAGGGATTCAGACCCGAAGATTTTATGTCAAAGAAAGACGCTATTCGATCGGAACTTTTTATTGCTTATGCTGTTGCGGCAACCCGGATGGCTATTGAGGATTCCGGTCTTGTAATTGACATCTCAAATTATGACAGGATTGGCGTTATAACCGGATGCGGCCTTGGCGGGCTGGGATTGATGGAAAAAACAATTCTTGATATAGACAGGAAAGGCCCGGGGCGTGTCAGCCCTTTTTTTATTCCTCTTATGATCGGAAACATGGCTCCGGGAATGATTTCGATTCTCTTCGGTGCAAAGGGTCCCAATGTGTCAATTTCAACAGCTTGCGCTGCGGGAACACACGCTGTCGGAGAATCATTCAGGGCGATTGTAAACGGAGATGCTGACGCTATGATAACTGGCGGCGTAGAGGCCGTCATAACCTCAACCTGCATAGCCGGTTTCAGCGCCATGAAAGCTCTTTCGACCCGTAATAAAAAGCCTCATAAGGCGTCAAGCCCTTTCGACAGGGATCGCGACGGTTTTGTAGTGGGAGAGGGAAGCGGTATTCTTATCCTTGAAACACTGTCCGGAGCGCTTGAAAGAGGAGCGCATATTTATGCGGAAGTGTGCGGGTACGGAATGACCGGGGACGGGTATCATATGACATCGCCTCCCCCTGACGGAGAAGGTGCGGCAAGATGCATGAAATCGGCGCTTCAAGATGCCGGAATAACATCCGGGAGAGTTGATTACATAAATGCGCATGGCACATCAACCCAGCTTAATGATTTGTATGAAACAAGAGCAATCAAATCAGTATTTGGCGATAAGGCTCATACCATACCGATCAGCTCAACGAAATCAATGACCGGACATCTTCTAGGCGGCGCCGGGGGTATCGAGACCGTTTTTACTGCCCTTGTAATTCATGACGGCATAATACCGCCGACTATAAATCTGGATAATCCTGCCGAAGAGTGCGATCTTGATTATGTTCCAAATGTTGCCCGCAAGGCTGATGTGGAAACAGCTATGACTAACTCTTTCGGTTTCGGTGGCACAAATGCCGCCGTAGTTCTGAAAAAATATCATCCCTGATATTATAAGATCTTTCCCACCAAGGAAAAAGTCATTTTCTGACTTTTTACGAAGGTATCAAAATTGGATGTTCTTCAAAGGCCTCATTATGGGGAGCGGATTAGACAGGATTCTGTTCCGGATGAATATAGAAAAATTCACACAGATACTTAAATCGGAGGACTCTTATTATAGTCCTCGGAAAAAACGGGTATTGGCCGAAATACTCCCCGGATGGTCTACTTTTATCTATTATGCCATGCTTGCCGATCTTATTCTGAGAGACAGTCTGATGGCCCGTATCGGAAAGTATGACCATGGGAGATGGAGGCGGTCCTCTTTTGATATAGTTAAAATTATAGAATCGGCTGGGGGAAGGCTGAATGTTTCAGGCCTAACTCATGTTTCTGAAAATAAGGAGCCTGTCGTGTATATATCAAATCATATGAGCATGATAGATACATTTATCATACCTTCCATTCTCCTTTCGTTCAAAAGGTTGACATTTGTTGCTAAAGAAGAACTTCTTGATTTTCCGGTTTTAGGATCAATAATGAAAGCCATTAAACCAATAACAGTATCCAGAAAAAGTCCGAGGGAAGATCTCTTTAAAGTTCTTTCAGAGGGAGAAGAATACATAAAAAGCGGTTATTCTGTGGTAATCTTTCCCCAGGCTACAAGGAGCGCCGTTTTCAATCCGGCTTCTTTTAATTCTCTGGGAGTAAAGCTTGCGCGAAGAGCGGGTGTGCCTGTTGTTCCTGTTGCTCTTAAGACCGATTTTCAGGGAAACGGGAGGCTTATCAAGGATATGGGGCCGGTTGATCCCGATAAAACAATTTTCGTTGAATTCGGAAAGTCTTTTGAGGTAAAAGGCAATGGCAGCGAAACCCATCGGATAATCGTCGAGTTTATAATCAATAAACTGAAAAAATGGGGTGGTATAGTCGAGAATCAAAGTTCGGCATGACGCTTAAAGGGAATTCAAATCTGATTAAATCATTTGCATATTTCTTAATTATACCGGAGGAACAATATGAAGATAAAAGCCATAGAACTTTATCATGTTTCAGTGCCCCTGAAAGAGACCTTCTGGCCCTCGTGGATTCCGGGCTATCCCCAGACGCATAACAGATTCACGTTGATTAAAATTGTAACCGACGAAGGAATTGAAGGCTATTCAGCGGGTTCGGCAATGGGGCGGGAAAGAGAAGGTCTTGGAGATCTCCTTGGCGGTTATCTCATAGGCGCGGATCCGACTGATATCGACAGGATACAGGGACTTCTGAAACAGGCTGGATTCCTCGGATGGAGAAATTTCTGGATAGAACCTGCCTGCTGGGATATAATCGGCAAGAAAGAAGGGAAGCCTGTTTATGAGCTGCTTGGAGGAAAGGCCCGACCCATAGAAGTCTATCTTTCAACAGGAGAGATGCATGATCCTGAAAAAAGAATAGATGAACTTCTTGCAATGAGAGAATACGGGTTTAAAACGGCTAAGCTGAGAGTTAAAAACGTTCGCTTAAAAGATGATATCAGGCACATTGAAACGGTAAGAAAAGGGGTTGGCGACAAGTTTGTTCTCGGAGTCGATGCAAACCAGGGTTGGCTCGTTTCAATAGTAGACAGGGTGCCTGCCTGGGATCTTGCCCGCGCTGAAGCATTTGCGTCCGCATGCCATGATAACAATATTGACTGGCTCGAAGAGCCGCTTGACTCAAGGGATTACGACGGTAACGCAGCCTTGAAAAAAGTATCAAAGGTCAAAATTTCAGGCGCAGAGATTAACTACGGCTGGGATGAAATCAAGATAATGTTCGAAAAAGACTGTTTTCATATCTACCAGCCTGATGCGACTTTTGCAGGCGGCATTGCCCAGGTCATGAAGGTCATTGAAATGTGTAAAAAACAAAACCGCCTTTTTACTCCCCATACATGGACGAATGGCATAGGATTTTATATAAACTGGAATATGGTGCTGGCCGACCGGGATAACCTCCTTCCACTTGAATATCCACTGGAAAAGCCTTCCTGGATACCGGAGTTCAGGGAAGGAATCATTGAACCCGTTATTCCGGACAAGAACGGGATGCTTCATCCGTTTAAAAGACCGGGACTTGGATTTGAGATTGATAAAAGATTGCTGCGGAAATACGGAAAACGTTTTTTCAGGCTTACCGAGACAGGCCTTAAATTTAAAGTGATCCGCGAAAAAGGCATAAAGGCGGCTCTTGAGCTTAAAAGGCGCAAGGGGTAAGGAAGGAGCGGAGAACGATATAAGCCGTTGTTCAACAATAACTGTAACATTGTAATATCGTAACCGGCATAAGGAGCCGTAACGAAATGGTTTGAAATGTAATGGTTATTTCGTAACGGACCCTAAGACCAGAGAGCAAACAACCATGATTATAAGAATCTTTGTGACAGGCGGTACCTTCGATAAGGAATATAATGAGCTTAACGGAGAGCTGTTTTTTAAAGAAACACATCTTTATGAAATGCTGAAACTGGGACGGTGCAGGGTGGAGTTTGATATAACAACCCTGATGATGATAGACAGTCTTGATATGGCAGATTCAGACAGGGATATAATCCTTGAAAACTGCATCAGGGCAAATGAGAATAAAATAGTTATAACTCATGGAACCGATACGATGGTTGAAACTGCAAGAGTCATTGCCGGCTCTGTAAAGGACAAAACAATCGTTCTGACCGGAGCGATGATACCTTATAAATTCGGAAGTTCCGACGGATTATTTAATCTGGGAAGCGCTCTTGCCTTTGTCCAGACTCTTCCGCATGGCGTTTATATCGCCATGAACGGGAAGTATTTTAACTGGGATAATGTAAGGAAAAATAAAAAGACCGGGGTATTTGAAGAGAGCAGGTTTTTACGAAGCTGCTGACTATGGGGAAATATATTTATGCTGAGAATATGGATAATTATAATATTAGCAGGTGTCATTATTTATGTATTATTCAGGTCCCGGAAACCGCGGTATTACAACACCCCATACAGCGAAAGCGCTATGGATATTTTAAAAAAACGTTATGCAAACGGTGAAATTTCAAAAGAAGAATTCGAGAGGATGAAGAATGATTTGAGAAGCTGACCTGTGCAGATATTTAAAATCAGGCTTTCAGCGGATATTGCCGGCTTTATCATCTTCTTCCATCATGGTTTTTAACACCTGCTTTTCTTTTGAGCCCGGAACTATGCCTGATAGAACAGCCTCCAGTACAACGATGCCGTCCTGATTACTGTATACCGCTTCGCCTTTTGCTTTTCCTCTTTCATTTACTTCGGTTAATGTAAATGAGCATGTTATGGTATCCCCGAAATATACAGGTTTTTTGAAACGAAAATCCATACCTGACGCAAGCCACCCTATCTGCCCACCGATTTCGGTTATCAGGCTGGCGACAAGCAGGCCATGGCAGATAAGGCCTTTTAACTTCTTTGCTTCTGTAAACCGCATGTCATAATGAACCGGATTATAATCTTTTGTAATATCGCCAAAAGATTCGGTCTCTTTTTTTGTGAATTTTCGCTTGACGGTAAAGGTGTCCCCCGATTTTAATCCGGCAGCAGCTTTTTTCCTAATTTCAGACATAAATCTGTACTTCATGCCTCACTCTTCTTCCATACACCGGGTATAATCGTGCTGCAGAATTTACATCTGTTTCCGGCAAGATTGTACACAGGAACCAGATAACCCTTACGTTCTATGATTAATTTTTTGCAGTTATGGCAGTATGTATTAATCCCCTCGTGGTTTGGCACATTACCCACGTACGCGTAGCGGATTCCTTCCTTCATCGCGATGCTCCGGAAATTTTCAAGAGTTGATATGGGAGTTGGCGGAAGCCTGTCAAGCTTGTACAGGGGAGTAAACCGCAGGAAATGGAGGGGATGATCCGGCCCGAGATCGGTAAGAATCCATTCGCACATGCGTTTTACCATTTCCGGATCATCGACGTAACCTGGTACAACAAGATTGGTCATTTCGAAGTGGACACCCCTGTCGTTTAATGTCCTGAATGTATTCAAAACAGGCTCAAGCCTTCCTCCGTTCAGCTTCTTGTATATATCATCACTGAAGGATTTGATGTTCACATTCGCGCCGTTAATATATTTGCATAGTTCAAGCAGGGGCTCTTTATTTATGTAACCATTTGATATCCAGAGATTTGAAAGGCCCTTCTCTTTTGCAAGACGAGCTATGTCAATCATATATTCGAAATAAGAAATCGGTTCCGAATATGTGTATGCAATTGATTCTGACCCGGTTTCCAATGCGGCCCTGACGGCATCTTCGGGGAAAAGCTCGCTGTGGCGCACTTCACCTGGCTTGGCCTGTGAAATTTCCCAGTTCTGACAATTGAGACAACGGAAATTGCATCCTGCTGCTGCAAGCGAAAATGCTTTTGTCCGGGGTTTGAAATGAAAAAGCGGTTTTTTTTCTATGGGATCAACATTTTTAGTGCATGGATTTCCATAGGAAAGGCTGTAAAGTGTCCCGTCTATGTTGACCTTGGAGCGGCAAACGCTCCGGTCTCCCGGAGATAATTGACACCTGTGGGGGCATATGCCGCATATAACCTTCTTGTTGCCGAGCTTTGTATAGAGAAATCCTTCTTTGGACCATTTCCATGGCTTATCCGGAGCATCTCCTTTAAATATCTTTCCCCTGATATTATCCGGTCCCGGCAGGAATCCCTTCTTTTCGTCAGATGACCAGAGAGCAAGTGATGAACCCGGTGCCGCGAGAATCAATGCGGCGCTGCATATAAATTGTCTTCTACTGAATTTTTTCATTACTTTATTGCTCTCGTAAAAAGTACAAATTCAGACAGCAAAGAAGAAAGCTCATTATGCAAGGCGCGCGAATCTTGAGGAATGAAGCGTACATTTTGGTACGCTGCAATGACGAAAGATGAAGCGCAACACAGCAGAATGACTTTTTACGAAGCTGTCATGATTTTATTGCCATTATTATTACGCTGATAATTTTCAAACCTATCAATCCTGTCGCAGCCCAGATAATGCCGAAATACGGAATGATCGCAACGCTGACAAGAAGCGTGCCTGCGGCTGCTCCGATCAGATCGGCTGAAAACAGTCTTGTGACAGATGGGTTGTTGTCTCCTGTCAGTTTTAAGGCTGCTGGAAACTGATATCCGCATGTCATTGATATAATAAAACCATATACAAGAAAAACAGACAAGGGAATTTTGCCTTCTCCGTATATGAAACCCAAAATCAGAAGACCTGTCAAAAATATAAGAACGCTGTCTGTTATTACAAGAGAGATTTTTTTATTATTTCCGTATTTATTTCCCGCCCTGTTTCCTATCCATGCTCCCGGCAGGAGACCGGCGAGAAAAACAGTAATTATGAGGCCGATTTTAAGGTAGATATATCCAAAAAATATCTGGAATGCGAATATGACAAGAATTTCGGTTCCCATTGCCATGCACCCGGTTGAAAAAAGCACGAATTCTTCTTTTGTTATCCTTAGCAGGTATATAATGCACAGTACCGATATAATCAGAATAAAGGCAAGAGGAGATGTTGAGAATTTCGCAAACCATTGGGAAAACATGAGACGCATCAGTTGCGGGTAGATATCGGTATTTATGGGGGCTGATTTATCGATGAGTCCATTTAAACGGACGATCCTCTCTTTCGTAAGATTGCCGTAGTAATAATTGCTGATGTAGTCAGTTTTTATCTTTTTTTTGTCAAGGGAATCGGGGATGTCGGAACTGATCGGAAGTTCTGAAGCAAGAAAATAGATCTTTTGTCCGGGAAGAAGGAGGATATTGTTAAAATGTTTTGATAAGGTATTATAAACAGAAGAGATTTTTTGGCGTTGCGGCTCTGCCAGATAATTATCATATCCTTCCATTGAAAAGCTTAAAATGCCGCCGGAAGAGAGGCGCTTCCTTGCAATGTAATAAAAACCGTCTGTATAAAACCTGTTGATCTGGTACGTTTCAGGTTCAGGCAGGTTCAGGATGATTGCATCGTAGAGTTTATCCGTATTTGCAAGATATGTTCGTCCATCCTGATTTATTACATTAAGGCCCGGGATTTTT
>JAHJRK010000572.1 GCA_018830925.1 Pseudomonadota bacterium | reverse complement strand
GTCGGGATAATACTCCTCGGGATATTTACCATATTCGTCTATAATCTCAAGACTTATCAGTTATATCGGCTTCAGCAGAACTTTATAAATAATTTTACACATGAACTCAAAACCCCTGTAACCTCTTTGAAACTTTTTCTTGAGACTCTTTCAAAACACGACCTTTCACGAGCAGAGCAGCTCAAATATATCGGATATATGATACAGGATGTTACCAGACTGTCTGATAATATAGGGCGCATACTCGACCTTGCAAGGATTGAGAGCAAAAGCTATCCGGGCAATTTTGTTGAGTCCGATCTTGTTGCTGTTGTCGGAACTTGTTGTAAAACAAACGGGCATCTTTTTCCGGGATGTGAAATAAATGTTCATAACCATTCAATAAAATCGTTTAATTATCCGATTAACAGCTATCTCTTTGAAATGCTTATCATGAATCTTTTGACGAATGCATTTAAGTATAATAATTCGGAGTCGCTCAGGATAGACATTACTTTTGACTTGCGTAAAAAGAGTATGCGTATAAGGTTTGAAGATAACGGGATCGGAATTGAAAAGGTCCAGATAAAGAAGATATTCAGAAAATTTTACCAGGTCGGCCAGTATAAGGATATGACTGCCAAGGGAAGCGGTCTCGGCCTTCATCTTGTTCAGAACATAGCACGTATCCATAAAGGAAAAATTGTCGCAGAAAGCAAAGGAATAGGCAAGGGGTCGGTTTTTACTCTCATATTGCCGTTAAAAAGAAATTCTATTTCTGATAAAAAAATATCATTATGAAAAATTCAGGAAAAAAGCGAGTCCTTGTCATAGAAGACGATATTCATATAGCTGAAGGGCTTAAACTGAATCTTTCCCTTCAGGGATATGATGTCATGACTGCAAAAGACGGGATTTCGGGCCTTAACGAATGGAAAGAATGGAGACCGCATCTCATAGTACTTGATATAATGCTACCGGGAATTGATGGATTATCAATTCTTCGAAATATCCGCCTTGAGGATGAGCGTCTCCCTGTCCTGATACTTTCGGCAAAAGCAGAGGCCCATGACAGGATAATGGGCCTTTCCTACGGTGTTGACGACTATCTTTCGAAGCCCTTCAATCTTGAGGAGTTTCTCTTAAGAGTTGAGCGTCTTCTGGTCAGGGCTTCCTGGTCATCGAAAGAAGAAAGAGCGGGAACGGGAGTAATCTTCTCCGGTGCATACAGGTTCGGAGACAATGTGATCAATTTTGAAAAATCAACGGCAATATGCAGAGTCGGAAAAGTCACCCTCACGGAACAGGAACTGAAGTTGTTGAAACTTTTTATTGCAAACAGGGGGAAACCTCTTTCTCGAAGAAAACTCCTTGAAATAGGATGGGGATACACCGGCGCCGTTACGACAAGAACTGTGGATAATTTCATTGTCCGGTTCAGGAAATATTTCGAGACCGATCCGAAGAAACCGGAATATTTTAAAAGCATAAGGATAGTCGGCTATATTTTTGATCACGAATGACGGCTTTGTAAAAAGGCATATAAAAGATATTCTTGCATAGAATCTGGTTATTGGATATTGAAGATTCCCCGTTGCAAGCAACCGGGAATCCTCGACCGTAGGGAATAGAGTCTTTTTTTAAAATTCGCTCGCTAACTCCGCTGCAAGCCAGCCGCGGGAGAGTTAGCGTTCGCTGTTTCGGTTCAGAGCCTCTTTAAATGATAAGAGAAGGGGAAAATGGAATATAAGGTTTTAAAAATAAAACAGGATCTTTCCGTTGATGTTTCCGCAATTACAGATCTGATTGTTAAAACACAGAGGCAAAGCGGGGAAATTCCATGGAGTCCCGGCCAGAAAACCGACCCGTGGGACCATGTCGAATCAGCAATGGGGCTAACCGCGGGCAGGTGTTTTAAAGAGGCCCGGCTTGCATTCGAATGGCTCGCAGGTACGCAGCTTCCGGACGGGAGCTGGTATTCATCATATATGAACGGTATTCCCGAAGACAAAACCCGTGATGCGAATATGACTTCATACATTGCAGTCGGGGTTTTTCATTATTACCTCGCAACCGGCGATACCGGTTTTCTGAATAAGATGTGGAAAACCGTTAAACGCGCGATCGAATTTGCCATCGGGTTGCAGGCTCCGGGGGGTGAAATATACTGGGCTATAAGTCCCGATGGCAAGGTTGACCGGATGGCTTTGTTAACCGGCTCAAGTTCCATATATATGAGTTTAAAATGCGCCATAGCCGTTTCCCAGATACTTGGCCGCAAAACCACCGGCTGGACTTACGCGCTTTTAAAGCTTGAAGACGCCATAAGAAATAAGCCCTGGCTTTTTAACATGACAAAATCACGCTTTTCAATGGACTGGTTCTATCCTGTCCTGACCGGCGCAATCACAGGCATTGAAGCGCAGAAGAGAATAAGCAGATCATCGAAAAAATTTATTGTTAAAGGTCAAGGCATAAGATGCGTATCGGACCAGCCATGGGTGACAATCGCTGAAACCTGCGAACTTTCTCTTGCCCTTTCAGCGATTGGGAATTTCAATCTTTCACAAATTTTATTCGGATGGGTTTGCAGCAAAAAATATGAAGACGGTTCATACTGGTGCGGCTTTACCGTGCCCGATATGACCATCTGGCCTGTAGAAAAAATCACATGGACAAACGCCGGAGTTCTCCTGGCGGCAGATGCCATTTATAATTTTACGCCAGCCGGAAGACTGTTCTCCCATGACTCGTGGGATATGACCGGCATTTCATCTTCGGGTGCCAAATTAAAAGATAATATATACAGGCTTGTCGGTTCAAAACATAAACCTCATATTCTGCATATATAATTTGTCTATTACATCCAAAAGAGTCGGTGAACCTATGAGGATTCAAGGGTTCCAGGGTTCCGGGATTCAAGTGACCGGAACAGCGAGCGCATTACCGGATGCTTGCGACGGGAAGCTTCAATTAGAGAGGCAAATATTATTACCCGAGGATCCGGACCATATCAATAGCGCAAGCCAGGAACTCTTTCTCCCAACTAATCTGCCTTTTGAGGTTGATCCCGCTTGATAAAAGACCATCGGCCATATTTTATTAAAAAAGCTTATCTTAAGTTCCAGAGATTTTATGCCGCCCGTTTTTTAAAACCCCATTTTGAGTCTCTTGGAAAAGGGTTCCATTTTATGAAACCCTGGCATGTCGAGATT
>JAHJRK010000571.1 GCA_018830925.1 Pseudomonadota bacterium | reverse complement strand
GACGATCCACTGGATGCCACGCCGGCATTTGGGTCTGCTCCAGCGCAGATGGACCGCCCGGTCACAGAAAACCGCCGAAATGCGGCCAGGCCTAAAACACAAAATCTTGTATGAACTTGAGTGATGTGCATACCCCCATAATGATATTGGCAAAATGGGTGATCATTTCCAGGTCAAAAGCGTTATAGTTTTTAGGCTTATTTAAAATTATTCTGGCGATCTGATTGGCTATTTCAAGTTTTATTGTTTCCTCCATGGTTTCCTCCTTCCTTTAAATGACGCATTATTTCATTTCATTAACGCCATCACCCTTTTCTCTTAATTCCTTTAGACGTCTACGGACCCTGCGGATTTGGGTGATCCTTCCCGGAGAAGATCAAGCGGGCTTTGCGGTGCTGTCGTCATGTCCCGCATGACATGGGTATAGCTTTCGTGAAAGCAGACCCACATAAGGTCCTGCCTATAATATACGGATTCTGTATAATATGATATTATGGATCAATTACGGCAGTCAATAAGGTTTCCCTTCAGAATTATTTGTTATTTTGGTTAAAATATAGTATCGTTAAACACAAATCGAAGGAATAACCCCATCCAGTATAATTATTGTTCGGTCGCGCTGCGCGCGCCCGAACGGCGAGTTGCGCGGAGCGCCTCGCCCGATTTGTCCGACCGCGCGCTGATTCGCGCGGCCGAACAAAATCGTTCGAGCCGTTACGCATAGAATGAAAACGGCAACGAGGCATTAATGGACTGGAGAAAACATCAAGAAGTCACGGCTGAGCTGTTTAGGAGTTTGGGATGTTCCGCCGAAATCGATAAACATGTCCACGGGGCGAGAGCCGAGCATAGAATTGATGTGTGGGTAGTATTCAATAAATTCGGGTTCCAAAACAAATGGTGTATCGAGTGCAAATATTGGAACACCAATGTTCCCAAAGAAAAGGTAATGGCTCTGAGGGCGATAGTCGACGATGTTGGGGCCGACCGGGGTCTGATTATATCAAAGACGGGGTTTCAAAGTGGTGCTGTCAGGGCAGCAACTCATACGAATATCACACTTACAAGCATAGAAGACTTGAGACAAACAGTAAAGGATGACCTCGAACAGTCGGCATTACACCAGTTAGAGAATAAGACCACGCGCCTTAAAAACGAACTACAAAACCTCTATGAGGTGGAGCAAACGGGACCTAATAGCTTGGTGTCAAGACCACTACCTGGCATAGATGGGGACTTGGTAATGCGGGCAACTGGAAGACTTTCAGCGGTTGGATTAGGTTTCGATAGGATAAGACTTGCGGAACCGCCATACCCTGTGGCTTTTGATGATACTGGGAACAAGATCCTGGCGGCACCGACAGTCGAAAGCTTCGTGGAGCAAGTTTCATCCATAGTACTGGATGTTGAAACGCTCTTTAACAATGAGATAAAGAATATGAGGAAGACTACGAAGACGGATGCGTAACAACGCCATCCAGCGAATCGGCCAGAAGGCGTCCTCTCGCTGATGTTGGCGTTCGGTCGCGCTGCGCGCGCCCGAACGGCGAGTTGCGCGGAGCGCCTCGCCCGATTTGTCCGACCGCGCGCTGATTCGCGCGGCCGAACCAAATCGTTCGAGCCGTTAAGTTTAAAAAATGAACTCCAAAGAACATCTTGAACAATTAAGATCACTCCAAATAACTGACAAAAATGAAGTCATATTTCATAAACATGCCTCATTGCTTAAATGGATAGATAACGTTGCTCCATTGCTAAAATACAATAATGAACATTACTCTTTATTTATGGACGCGGCCCTTAAAGTAAGTGTCCCTGGCATATCTTCTCGCACAGCAATTCCCTGTTTAAATATCATGAAAAGTGTTGTTAATCGCGCCATCATTGAATTAGAAAATGACATCAAACCCCCAAAAACCCAACCAAAAAAAGAAACCATAAAAATAGATGATCTGAAGATTATAGATTTAATATTCGCCTCAAATTATAAAATAAGAATTCTACTTATAAGTTCTCTTATTGCAGCTTTTATCTTGGGCGTTAGTTTTGGAAGCAGTAAATTATACAAAGAAAAAATACTTCCACTAATACATTTATACAAAACCCAAGATACCAATAATATTGAACCGCAAAAGGCAACAAACCCAATAAAAAATGAATAAAGCCAAGATGTTTTTATAATAAAATCAATCATGAAACTTAACAAGTCACTTAAGCCGACCGTGGACAGCTTGTAGCTGTTGGATTTCCATGGCCGGCGGCTTAGTTTTTCGTTAGCCTCGATTTCCACGGTACTGGAAATGACTAACGACACAGCAGATCTAGGTGAAGCGGATGATAAGTTGCTTGTTGCCGAACCACGGCATGGATGTTGGGATGTCCTCAAGCCCTGACGCGACAAGGTACGGGTTATGAGCACGTTTGTCGAACGTGACGATGACCTGATCGTTGTTGATGACGACGTTTGCCGATACATCCAGAAGATTGCGGAAAATCTTTTTAGCCTGAGCTCGCTCATACTCTCTGCCGATCCTGCCGGCCATGAGGCGGTAGAGCGAGGCGGCCATCAGCGTGATCTGCAGATCAAAGTCGATCTTCAGGCCGATCATCGAAGAGAGTGCATCCAGGTGAAAAAACTGAATAGCGTCAGAGATGCCGTTTTCGATGAGCATCCTCTGCGCGTAACGCGTTACCAGGGTCGGGCATTTTATCGGGAAGTTGTTGGTGAGGATGATGTGTGAATGTGAATGGGGGGTCAGGCTTAGGTATTTAGGTATTGACTCGCCGCTCTTTTGTGGGTAATATGCCGTTATGGCGAGGAAACCAAGAGTTCATTTCCCGGGAGCACTTTATCATGTGATTGTGCGGGGTAACAAGGGGCAG
>JAHJRK010000570.1 GCA_018830925.1 Pseudomonadota bacterium | reverse complement strand
TTATACGGTTCGTTTTCACGGAAAACTGGATGCCGCTTCTTCACCTGTAATAATTGCGCAACTGCTTCATGAAGTGAGTTCATTATCCTTTTCTTCTCTAACAGCCGACATTGATGATGTTTCATACTTTGACGATTTCGGTCTGCTCATTCTTTTTGAATTAAAAAAAGCCGTAAAGAACAGAAACGGCGAATTCAGTATCACAGATAAAAATGAGACGGCAAAAAACATTCACCTCCTTACGGAGCCTGATTTATACAAACCTGCTGAAACATTTAAACGAAAAAGATCCCGCCTAACCATAGAGCAGTTCGGGGAAACCGTAATAAAAAACACTTCCAACTTAACAATTCTTATCTCATTTCTCGGTTCGGCTTTACTGTCGTTTTATAAGATATGCCGTAACCCGAAGCTGCTTCGCGTCAATGACACCATCCTATGCATGGAAAAAACCGGTGTCAATGCCGTGCCCATAGTAGCTCTTATTAGTTTTCTTCTCGGCCTTGTCATTGCTTTCATGTCTTCTCTCCAGCTTGAACAGTTCGGAGCGAATTTATATGTTGCCTCTCTTGTATCGATTGCAATGGTCTCGGAACTTGGCCCGATAATGACCGCAATAGTTGTTGCCGGAAGATCCGGCTCAGCATTCGCCGCTGAAATCGGAACAATGAAAATATCGGAAGAGATAGACGCTCTTTATGTAATGGGCTTTGACCCCACTCTTTTTCTGGCAGTCCCGAGAATTCTTGCATCCATTATTGTGGTGCCGCTTTTGACTCTTTTTTCAGATATTTTTGCAATAGCCGGGGGGCTTGTTGTAGGAGTGCTTATTCTTGACCTCACCATGAGTTCATATATAACCCAGACACTTAAAGTTCTTACTCTTTTTGAAGTGGTTTGGGGCATGTCCAAAAGCGTCGTCTTTGCAGTTATCATTTCTTGGGTCGGATGCCTGAGGGGCTTTCAGACAAGAGGCGGCGCCGATGCGGTCGGGAATGCCGCTACATCGGCTGTTGTAAGCGGTATTTTTCTTATCATCCTTTTTGATTCAATGTTTGCAGTAGGACGAAGTTTCCTGAGATAAGCCGATGAAAAAAAACAAAGTGGTCATATGGATGTTAGAAACGGCATAAGGAGCCGTAACAAATAATAGTCAGAAATGTAGTGGTTATTTTGTAACAGCCCCTAATAAAATAGACTGAAATGAAATAGTTATTTTATAACGGCTTCTAAAAGACGGCGACTATGGAGAAAGAATCCATTATACAGGTCAGAAATCTTACCGCCCGGTATGGCGATGAAGTGATTCTTGACAATATCAGCTTCGATGTGTTTGAAGGTGAGATTCTCGTTATCCTTGGGGGAAGCGGGTGCGGAAAAAGCACCCTGTTAAAACACATGACAGGTCTTTTGGTTCCCTCATCGGGAAGCGTCCGAATAGACGGTATTGATATAACGTCATGCGACGGCAGGACACTCCATGATATATTAAAGAAAATCGGAATTCTGTTTCAAAGCAGCGCCCTTTTAGGTTCCATGACTGTTGCTGAAAATATCGCTCTTCCGGTTGGGGAGTACTCTATATTGCCCAAAAGCTCTGTGGATATGCTTGTGCATTTGAAGCTCCGCACCGTTGATCTTGTGGGTTTTGAAAATTATTTTCCCTCGGAACTAAGCGGGGGAATGAAAAAAAGGGCTGGGCTCGCACGTGCGCTTGCTTTAAACCCGAAAATACTGTTTCTTGATGAGCCGACAGCAGGCCTTGATCCGGTTATATCGTCTGAAATCGATGATCTTATCCTGCAAATAAACACAAGCATAGGCGCGACAATAGTGATTGTCACTCATGACCTTGATACGATATTTTCCGTTGCCGGGCGGATTATAATGCTTGATAAAAAGACCAAAAGCATAATTGCCGAAGGAGACCCCAGATATATAAAGGAACACAATCCCGATCCGTCCGTAAGGCAATTTTTTAACAGGAATGGAAAGATAGAAAATCAATGGCTTCAATAAAAACAAAATTTGCCGTCGGACTCTTTGTTATAACTGGACTGGCCGTTGCGTTTGTCGCAATAATATGGCTTGGTACTTCTCATTATTTTGAAAAAGGGAAATTATATTCCGCCTATTTCGACGAATCAGTCCAGGGATTGTCAATAGATTCTCCCGTAAAATACCGAGGGGTTACCATAGGACGCGTACAGGATATACTTGTCGCACCCGACACAGCTCTGATCGAAATCGTGATAAAGATTGAATCAGATTTGAAGCCGGATAAGGATGTGTTTGCCCAGTTAAAATCGGTTGGAATAACAGGGATCATGTTCGTCGAACTAGACAGAAAGAAAAAAGGGGAACCGGATCATTCGCCGAAAATCAGCTTCCCTCCACGCCATACTGTAATTGACACAAAACCATCCGAAATAAAACGATTCATGGACAGCCTTAGCCATGTAATAACACAAATCAACAAGATGGATCTTGAAGGGATATCGATAAAGTCAAAAGCTGCCCTTGATAAAATAAACGCTGCCATAGCCGGGGCAAAAATAAGACAGCTCTCTTCTGACATAAAATCGTCTCTGGAGAAATGGGACCGGGCAATGGAATCGATCAACAGAGCGGGGGATACATTCGATCTATTTACAAAAAATACGGACAAAACAGTTTCAAACCTGAATGACACCATAACAAAACTGGATAATGTTGTAGCCGATAACAGGGATGAAATTGCCGGTGCAATCAGGAATTTCAACAGCGCGGTAAATGATGCCGGAAAGCTTATACGAGAAGGTACCGTTCTTGTACAAAAGACCGATTACAATATTTCATCCATGCAGCGTCAAATATCTGCTACAATGCAGAGCATAGAGAAAACCAGCGAAAGCCTGAACCGTTCAATAGATATTATTTCAGATCAGCCGGCCATGCTTCTTTTCGGAACGCCTCCACCCGAAAAAGAGACGGAAAAATAAACAAATAAACCCGATAACAATGGAGCCATTATGAAAATATTTGGAAAATTTTTTTTATATTTGTCTATCGCATCTCTTTTTGTTTCTATCTTTCTTTCGTTAAGTGGATGCGCAATGTTAGGGAGTTCCTCATCAAAAACGGATTACTATACCCTCGAATATGATCCCCCACAATTAACCGGTTTGATCGCCCTGCCCTTTATAATCAAGATCGAGCGCTTTTACGCATCTCCTTTGTACAATTCAGAAAAAATAAGCTACAGGAAAAGCGATTTCCAGACGGATGAATACAATTATAACAGGTGGGAGACAAACCCGGCTCAGCTGATTGCCTATTTTCTTTACAGGGACATCAAGCAGTCCGGCTTCTTCAAGGGCGTATTCAGTCACGACACTGGATATGCGGCAACACATTCGGTTTCTGGCACTGTTGACGAGTTTTTTGAGGACGACAGAGGGAAGGCCTGGGAAGCTGTTCTTTCTCTTGATATCGTATTGATGGCGGAAAATGAACCCGATATAAACAAGAGAATACTTTTCCAGAAAAAATACAGCTCAAGAAAACCATGCGCAAAGAAAAATCCGAAAGCTGTCGTGGAAGCAATGAGCAAGGCGATGTCAGAGCTGTCAGGACAGATTATAACGGACATTCATAAAAGCCTTGCAGGTAAAATGTGACGGCTTTGTAAAAAGTCATTCTTTCGTAAATCCGAAACCATGAAACGGAAACAATAGACGAGGAATCCATGAAACGGAAACCATTATCTTCCATAATCGATCTTCCCGAATGGAAGAGCCTGAATAAACACGCCGCTGTAATCAACCGTGAAAAAAAGCATCTCAAATACATGATTAAGGAAAAAGACCGTTTGGAGAATTTCTCTCTGAAACGGGCTGGCCTCTTCTATGATTTCTCCAGGCAGAGAGTGGATGCAAAAGCAATTAAGCTTCTTTTAAATCTTGCCGAAGCGCGAAAAGTAAAAGAGCTGTTTAAAAACATGACGGACGGGGAAAAGGTCAACACCACGGAAAACAGGGAAGCGCTCCACACCGCATCGAGGTCTTTTTCGGATGATCCTTTATTTATAAACGGAAAAGATGTCATGCCTGAAATTTATTCCGTAAGAAAAAAGATCGAAGAGTTTGCTTCCGGAATCCATTCTGGAGAAATTACAGGCTCAACAGGCAAGGCATTTAATCATATAGTTGTGATTGGAATA
This sequence comes from Pseudomonadota bacterium, assembly GCA_018830925.1. Taxonomy (GTDB): domain Bacteria; phylum Desulfobacterota; class Desulfobacteria; order Desulfobacterales; family RPRI01; genus RPRI01. The sequence continues at coordinate 2,150 of JAHJRK010000570.1, read as the reverse complement.
GGCGGTTCGTATCTCGGTCCGGAATTTGTTGCTGCGGCGCTGAAACATCTTGCTCTGAAGAAAATGAAAATCCATTTTCTTTCGAATGTCGATATAAACAACTTCGGAGAGATCGCGTCGGTCATAGATCCTGAAAGCACGATCTGGATTGTTATTTCAAAAAGCTACACGACTTCCGAAACAACGGCAAATACGAACCAGGCTTACGAATTCATGAGGCAGAAAGGACTTGATCCGGCAAAGCACTTTGTAACTGTTACAAGCAAGGGAAGCCCGGGGGATGATACTTCAAACCCGGTTGTTGCGTCTTTTCATATGTTTGATTTCATAGGCGGAAGATACAGCGTCACCTCAGCGGTCGGGGGTGTGCCGCTTGCCCTTTACCTGGGATATGATGTTTTCGAAAGATTTTTAAAAGGAGCCGAAGAGATGGACGTACACGCAAAGGAGGCTCCGCCCGGTGAAAACCTTCCTCTTGTTTCCGCTCTTATTTCCGTGTGGAACAATAATTTTCTCCATTATCCGGCGCAGGCAATAATCCCCTACGCATCTCCGTTGTCGAAGCTTGCTCCTCACATACAGCAGCTCAATATGGAAAGTAACGGGAAATCCGTAACATTTAATGGGGAGTCTCTCGGTGTTTCTGCCGGAACAATCATATTCGGTGAGCCCGGTACCAATGCCCAGCACTCATTTTTTCAGCTTGCCCACCAGGGGAGGCCGTTCCCGATCGATTTCATCGGAGTTCTAAATCCGTGTTACGGGCAGTATAAAAACATATCAAAAGGAGTTACCAACCACCAGGAGCTCTGGGCAAATCTTATAGCCCAGCCTGCCGCTCTCGCCACCGGAAAAGACGACGCAGATGGAGCAAAGCATTTTCCCGGGAACAGGCCTTCATCCACCATTTTGTTAACCGATTTATCTCCGGAAAATATTGGCCGCATTCTCTCTTTCTACGAAGCAAAAACAGTTTATGAAGCCTTCATCTGGGGCATCAACCCGTTTGATCAGTTTGGAGTGGAACTCGGGAAAAAACTGGCATCAGGCATAAGAAGCAAAATGGCGGAAAAAAACAAAAACCTGGAATATTCTTTTTTGGATGCCGACCCTATCACAAGATTCTATCTTGAAACACTATACCCAAGTTCCATGAATCTTTGAAGTGCTCCCGGGCAGCATCATCCAGAATGGCACAGGGGCATCCATTGAGTGCTTTTTTGAATAATCACATTCGCCATGCGCTCCCATACCCCGGCATGGTGAATGCGGGTTATTCAAAGTTCTCAATATAATAGGCCAAGATGATAAAAATGGTTTTCTGTTCATGACTCAACTTAACACAATCTCATGGAAGTCTTCAGGCTTCTTGATAAGTCAAACTGCAGGCAATGCGATGAGCCGACATGCCTTGCTTTTGCGGCAGCAGTATTCAAAGGCCGGAAGCAGCTTGATGAATGTCCGCGTCTGGATAAAGATATAATTGAGCGATTCGGAGTAAAATCGAATAAACCTGAAAACACGGATCGTGAGATGGATGAAACAATTGAGCAGTTAAAAAGAAAAATTACCACGATGGATTTTTCTTCATCCCTTGCCGAAAAACTGGGCGCCCGGTTTTCCGGAGATAAATTGACTCTTAAAATTCTCGGTAAGGATTTCAGCGTCGATTCAAAAGGGAATCTTTCATCCGATATCCATATGCATCTCTGGGTGACAATACCGGTATTGAGCTACATAATAAATGGGGCGGGAATAATACCTGTTTCAGGAAACTGGGTCCCTTTCAGAGAACTTAAAAGCGGTAAGACATGGTACAGGCTCTTTGAACAAAGATGTGAAAAACCTTTAAAAAAGGTTGCGGACAACTATACCGACCTGTTTGAAGATATGATCCGCATTTTCAACGGAAGGCAGGTTGAAAATCATTACGAGTCGGATATTTCACTTGTACTGCACCCTCTTCCGAAAGTTCCGATGCTGATCTGTTACTGGAGGCCGGAAGACGCTCTTGAATCGAATCTTAATCTCTTTTTCGATTCAACGGCTGAAGAGAATCTTGGCATTGAATCGATTTTTGCTCTCGGCACCGGCCTTGTAAGGATGTTTGAAAAGATCGCTCTAAGGCACGGATCGCAATCTAAAGGAGA
>JAHJRK010000569.1 GCA_018830925.1 Pseudomonadota bacterium | reverse complement strand
AGGGGACGTTCCTTCTTCAACAAGACGCGCTACGCGGTAAGTCAGGGTTCTTGTTTTTCCGCTGCCTGCTCCGGCTATAACGAGAATGGGTCCTTTTGTATGTATTACCGCTTCATATTGTGAAGGGTTGAGTTCTTTTTCATACGCGATTTGAAATTTATGTTTCATCTGATTTTTCTTTCGCACCGCGGGGTGTCATAAAAGTATGCAGAAAGTTATTCTGCCGTTCGTCAGTCCCATACTCCGACATGACAAACGAGAGTTATTGAAGAGTCCCCGCTGCAAGCATCGGTCCGCCTGAGGCGAATTCGACCGTAGGAAATAGTGTCTGTTTTTAATTCGTTAGTTAACCCAGTCGCAAGTCCGCCCGCCATACTGATTGGCGGGACCTTCGTCCGAAAAGGTGATCGCTGTTTCGGTTCAAAGCTCTCAAAGTATCCGCACCGCGGCTCTGGTTAAGGAATGAGAGTATTTTACTCCGTGATAAAAACAACTCACCTGATTTGATTTTCTTTCACAAGAGATTTTATTTGTCAACATATGTTCTTATATTGCAGAATTAGTTGACTTTTATTAAAGCATATATTATTAACAATACCGGAAAGAGAAGTTGCAGTAAATATCCTGAAAATAATCAAAGGAGAGAAAAGATGAAAAAAGCCAAAAAGCAGGTAAAGCCGGTTAAAAAAGTTGCAGTCAAATCAACGAAATCAAAGAAGCCGGTCGTATTAAAGAAGAAGATCGCTGTAAAAAGCAAAGTAACTAAAAAAGTAAAAGCCAAACCGGTCAAGGCAGTAAAGGCTAAAAAAGCGGCTGCAAAAAAAGCTCCCGCAGGTCAGGCAACAATTCTGGGCTCAGTGCTCGGCGCCATTAAAAAAAGTAAAAACGGAGTTGCAATCGGTAAAATCAAGGAGAAAACCGGTCTGGAACAAAGACAACTGAGCAACGCGCTGTATAAGCTTTCCAAAAACGGGAAGATAAAAGTAAAAGTGCGCGGGATTTACATCGCAAAATAATCCGGCCGGGGTTTTTACTTTTCCCAATTCATCAGGTTTTCCCATTTTAGCGGGGAGATTACTCTTACACTTTTTATTAGTAAAGAGGAAGTGATCTATATTCTCTTCGTTGAACCGAAACAGCGAGCGCGTTCCTCGCGGCTTGCCGCGGGGAGGCTTCGCTTCAATGTTTAAAGTTCATTGATGCGCAGTCGTTATAATGATAACTTCTGCGTAATGGTATTGGTGTTCCTTCGCATTTTGCAGAAAGCAGGCGGAGATGTTTTTATATCATAATGTTTTGCAGATAACTACCTTCATAAACCTTTCGATATTGCCAAAAGCTATTTTCTGCTTTATTCTTGATTTTAAAACATGACGGCTTCGTAAAAAGTCACAAATCCTCTTATTCCCGTGAAAATCCACCGCAACGGACTTTCACGGGAATGACATAAAAGAGAAAAATCTTGTTTTTTAACGGCAGATAATTGCCGAAATAACCTCATGGGATTTATATAATGTTAAAACAGTATATTAAGAAATATTATGCGCAATTGCCGGTCTGTGCAGTAATTTTCAGTCTATTATTTTTCTGCCCCGGGTATTTCAGTGCCGATTATGCTCTGGCGGAAAAAAATATTAACTTTTCTTCGTGGCCTCATGAAGAAAGCGACCTCAAACCCGATCCTTCAGTTTTTTACGGGCGCCTCCCGAACGGGTTCAGATATGTGCTTATGGAAAATCATGAGCCGAAGGACAGGGTAAATATACGCCTTGATATTCAGGCCGGATCGATGCAGGAAGAAGATAAGGAAGAGGGTCTGGCGCATTATCTTGAACATATGCTCTTCAACGGTTCCACGCACTTTAATCCGGGAGAGCTTGTAAAATATTTTCAAGACATGGGAATGCAATTCGGGCCCGATGCCAATGCCCATACTGGATTCTATGAAACTGTTTATGATATACTCCTTCCCGACGGGGAAAAAGAGAGCCTTGATAAAGGCCTTCTTATTGTGGAAGATTTTGCAGGAGGCGCTCTTTTGCTTGATTCGGAGGTGGAGAGGGAACGAAAGGTTGTCATAGCGGAGAAGAGATCAAGGGATTCTTCATCCTACCGCACAATTGTATCGACCATGAAGTTCAAATTTCCGGATGCCACAGTATCGAAAAGATTTCCGATCGGCGAGACGGAAGTGCTTGAAAAAATGACAGGCAAAAAATTGAGGGATTTTTACCAAGCCCGATACAGGCCTGAAAATATTATTCTTGTTATTGTCGGGGATTTTGATTCAAAAACCGCAATCTCCCTTATCGGGGAAAGATTCTCGGCATTCTCTCCCAAGGCTCCGGCAAAGCGCGATCCTCCGTTCGGTGATATAAATCATAAAGGGGTCGAAGCTTTTTATCACTATGAAAAAGAGGAGGGAAACACCTCTGTCGGCATTGAAATTGTGAATAAGACCGAAATGGAGCCTGAGACTTCGGATGTCCGAAAAAAGGATTTTATCTCCGATATCGCCGACAGAATCATCCAGAACAGGCTCGATACAATGGTAAGAAAAAAGAAGGCTCCATTCACCTCGGCATCGATTTCTTCAGGCTATTATCTGCGCCGGATTCAATATGCCGGTATTTCAGCTGATTGCAGCCCTGAAAACTGGGAAAAATCGATTCCGATACTCGATCAGACATTAAGAAGCGCTTTGGAATTTGGCTTTACACCCCGGGAGTTTGAAAGGGTTAAAAAAGATTTAACGATGATGCTGGATAAGGCGGTTAAACAGGAATCGACACGCGACAGCCAGATTCTTGCCAATGAGATAATACGGCATATAAATAATAATAAAGTATTTCAGTCTCCGGTTCAGGAAAAAGAATTCTATTCAGGTGTTTTAAACTCAATATCAATAAAAGACCTGCACGATTCCTTTAAAAATACATGGAAACCCGCACACAGGCTCATCATTGTAACAGGCAATGCCGAACTGAAAGGAGAGATAAAGCCCGAAGACCGGATTGCTGAAGCTTACCGGAAAAGCTTGTCGGCAAGGATACAAAAGCCGGCGGAAAATAAAATGGCGATTTTCCCTTATCTGCCGGAGCCTGGCAGCAAAGGAAAGATCGTGAAAAAAATAATTATCCCTGATCTTGGCATAGTGCAGATCGAGTTTGAAAACGGGATAAGACTTAATCTTAAAAAGACCGATTTTGAAGCAAATGAAATCCGGGCAAATATTTCATTCGGATTTGGAAGCTCGGCAGAGCCTTCCAGACTGGAAGGCATTTCGGACATTTCCGGAGCGGTTATAAATGAAAGCGGACTTGGCGGGCTGGACAAGGATGAAATGGAGGAGGCCCTTGCGGGAAAAAGCACGAAGGTCTCTTTCGTTGTTGAAGACGGGCGCTTTCTCCTTAAGGGCATATCCGTCCCTGATGAAACACAACTTCTTTTCGGGCTTTTTTATGCCCATATCATGGATCCCGGATACAGGGAGGAATCGTATTCGCTTTCCATGGAGCGGCTCAACCAGAGATATCTGGAGCTTTCACAGTCAATAGACGGAGCCATGCATATTAAAGGCGAACGTTTTCTTGCAGGCGGAGACACCCGTTTCGGATTTTCGTCTCCTGAAAAGCTGAAAAAAATATCACTCGATGACATCAGATCATGGATTGATCCGGTGTTAAAGAATGATCCACTGGAGATTTCAATAGTTGGAGATTTTAATGAAGAGCGTGTAATAGAACTTGCCTCTATATACTTTGGGAGCCTTCCGGAGAGGCCTTCGGGATTTGAACGGAAAAGAACCGATCCCCCGAAATTTTCCATGGGAGGATTTCTTAATATAAATGTTGAAACCGAAACAGGAAAAGGCCAGGTTGT